>JAJDAM010000179.1 GCA_029261905.1 Deltaproteobacteria bacterium | reverse complement strand
GGAAATACCTGGGTGCGATTCGCTACCGGACGCTCCGCCGGGTCGAACAGGAAATCATGGCCGTGAACACCGAGGAGGGAACCACCGCGCGCGCACTCGGCGACCTGTTCGCCACGGGAGCCGTCGGGCTGCTCGAGGCGATGATCGGTGGCGGTCGCCCGGCGACGAAGGACTCCGATGGCGCGTAGACACAGCGCAGATCGCGAACTGGCGCAGGTCGTACTCGAGCGGTACCCGGACGAAGCGGCGCGCATCTTCGAAACCGGCGACGACATCGAGACTGCAGCGCTACTCGCTGACGAGTCCCTCGAGCGCGCGCTCGGCGTGGTCGAACGGCTCACTCCGGACCGCGCGGCCCGCGTAATCTCGTTCATGCCGCCTGAATTCGGGCGACGCGTCATCGAGAATCTCGAACCGCAGCGCGCGGGATCGCTGCTGGCCAGGCTCGACACCGCCGAGCGCGAGGCCAAGCTGGAACTGCTCGATGCACCGCTCGCCAACGAGTTGCGCGATCTCGCCAGCTATCCGGCCGACACCGCGGGTTCACTGATGGACCCCCGCGTGACGACATTCCGACCCGACGCCACCGTGCGCGACGTCGTGCGTCGGTTGCGCCGTTTTAGGAACAAGCGCATCTCGGACATCTTTCTCGTCGACAGCGAGGGGCGCTTCAGCGCATCCGTCTCGCTTCAGGACGTGGTGCTCGCCACACCGAGCGAGGCGTTGGAACGGTTGGCACGGCGTCCGGTACCGCATGTCCAAGCGCTCGCATCGCGCGAGGAGGTGTGTGACGAGCTCGAGAAGAGCGATCTGTCGAGTCTCCCGGTCGTCGACGTCCACGGGCATTTGATGGGTGTTCTGCGCCAGGACGAACTCATCACGGCGGAACGGCGGGGCGCCACCGCGGCGGCCGTCAAGATGGTCGGTGCCAGCGAAGACGAAAGAGCGCTGTCCTCGCCGATGTTCGCGGTTCGCAAGCGTTTGCCCTGGCTGGAGATCAACCTGATCACGGCATTTCTGGCCGCTTCGGTGGTCGGCTTTTTCGAGGCAACGATCGCGCAGGTGACGGCGCTGGCGGTGCTGCTGCCCGTCGTGGCGGGGCAGTCGGGCAATACCGGCGCCCAGGCGCTCGCCGTGACGATGCGCGGGCTCGCGCTGCGTGAGATCCGAGCTCGGCATTGGTGGCGGGTCGGCACCAAGGAGTTGACCGCGGGCGCGATCAACGGAGTCGTGGTTGCCGCGACGACCGCCGCCGGCGTGTACGTGTGGAGTCGTTCTACCGGCCTCGCATTCGTGATCGGCATCTCGATGGTGCTGTCGATGGCGATGGCCGGGCTCTCCGGCGCGTTGATCCCGATCGCTCTGACGTTGCTGCGCCAGGACCCCGCCCAGTCGTCGTCGATCATTCTCACTACGGTGACCGACGTCGTCGGGTTCTTCAGCTTTCTGGGCATCGCGACTCTTTTGATCGATTTGCTCTGAGGTCCCCGCAGCGGCGCTTGAGGCCTGGCGGACGGGAGCTGAAGCCAGCCGGAGCGGTCAGTAGTCGAGTGACCAGATCAGATCGGCACCCGCGCTGTCATCGGTCGAAACGTCGCTTCCCACGCTCCAGTTTTCGTTGATGCGAAGTTCGAGCCGTACCTGGTCTTCGGGTTCGGGTCCGAGCGTCCGGCCGTAGCGTACGAAGATGCGGTCGGTGATGTACTTGCCGATCTTGATGTCGGCGGGCTTGCCTGTTTCGTCGATCGTCACGTCGAGGGAGTCGATTGGAAGTGCCTCGGCGAGCATCTGACCGACCTGTGCAGCGGCGACACCGCTTGCGAGTGCGGCCGCCGCCGAATTCATGCCAGCCTGCTGCCCGGCACCGATCTGGTTGGCCGGTCGCCCCAACAGCAGGTAGGCGAGTGCGTCGGATTCCGACAGCCCAGACTCGCTGCCGATCCGGAGTTTGGGATCGGAGGCTCGGCCCGTCACGAAGATCAAGATGGTCACGTCGCGCACGCGATGTGCCGCGACCACATCGAGCAACGGGTCGACCGCGGTCCCGCCATCGAACGTCGCGAACCCGCGACGAACTTCGAAACGCTTCTGCTGGAAATAGTAGGAGCCGCGAACGACTTGCGCACTGCCGACGACGGCCGCGGGTTGCTGAGGCTGTTTGCGCAGCGCCAGTTCTCCGGTGAGATCCAACTCGGCGCCACTGCCGCGAAGCCAGCTGTTGCGTGGCACGCGAAGTCGAATATCGAGCGCCGCCCGCTCGTAGGCACCGGGCGGCGCGGGTGCCTTTTCGACCACACCCGACCCGTCAGTCGCAACACCATCTCGCGTCAAGATCCGAATCTCGCGAAGCGAGGTGTCCGCTTCGTCGCCCAGCGTCACTGCCAGTTCGCGCAGCTCGATCTCGCCGCGGGCGTGCAGTGCGGCAACCGGCCCGGTCACGCGAATGCCGCCGGACGCTTTGGTCTTGAGCGCACGCGAACGGGCGATCGGCAGATCGTCCAGCGTGAGCTGCAGATCGACTCGTTCGGGCGCCAGATTCGCCAGCTGGATCGTTCCGTCGAGCGTCCCTTCCGCTCCCGGTGTGCCGACCCGAAACTCCTCGATCGCGATCGACTCACCGGCCAGGGAAATGCGCGCCCGGATCGGTGCGAAACTCTGACGCACCAGCGGCAGCGTCATCTGCCCGTTCGCGAGTTCGAGAACGCCTCGCACCACGGGATCGGCACCGCCGCGAATCTCTGCCGACGCGTTCACTGTGCCGCTCACGTCTCGAACCCGCCGCGAAAGAAACGGCTGGACCCATTCGAGCGGTAGATCCGTCGCCTTCACATCCAGACGCGTTTCTGGCGCAGCCAGCCAGCTGTCGGCTCCAAACGGCGTGTCGCCGTAGCGCGCCAGCGCGTCCGCGCGGAGGATCTCGCGGCCGCCTTCTCGCGCCCGCAATTCCAGTCGTGCAATCCGGCCATCGAGTTCGACTCTGGCATCGACGCCCTCGAACGCCTGCCCCGCGATCTCGGGATCGCGCCAGGCTGCGACGGCTTGCAGCCGCGGTTGCGTGAAGGGCCCCGCCAGGTCGACGTTCAGATCCACCGCACCACGCCAGGCATTCGCTGCGGACAAGAACGGCGCGGCCAGTGCGATGTCGAGCCCGTTTGCGTTCAGCTTGACGTCGTGGAACCCAAGCGCACCGATCACGCCCCGGCCGGACAGCCGCTGCCCACCCACATCGAGTTCCAATGCGTCGACTCGGATTCCATTGGGAGCAGGCTCGAACCGGGCCGTGCCGGCGATGGGCGCAAACGTGCGGTCCAGATCGGGGAATCGGACGCTGGCCTCGAACAGTTCGACGCGGCCGGTGGCGCTCGGGTTCTCCCCACCGACGAGATCGACTTCGAGGTCGATGCGCCCTGTCAGTCGTTCGACCGCCTCGATCTCGCCGAGACGCGCCAGATCGAACCCGTCGACCCGCAGCTTGACGGAAGTCTGCGGCGAGCCCAGCCACGCGGCCGGCTCCAGTGGGTACGGCAGCCAGCCGTCGACGAGAACTTGCTCGCGGCCCTCATCGTGAATCCGCCCGCGAATCTGCAACCGCTTCTCGACGGTCTCGAAATCGGCACTGAGTTTTTCGAACGCCAGGGGGCCGACGGCCGGGCGCGCCCAGGTGAGCTGACCATCGACTGCGGGAAACGGAAACGCGCCGTCGAGGCGAAGCTGGCCGTCGGCGATGCCGGCGAGTGGGGTCGACGAACCGGTCCAGCGCGCGGCCGATGCGACGTCGAATGCACGTAGGTCGAGTTTCAGATCGCGTACGTAGCCGTCGCCGATGGTTCCATCGATCTCGATCGCCTGCGAGTCACTGGCCAGCGACCAGCGCTCGAGCACCACGGCACCGTCACGCAATTCGACTGCCGCCGGTTCGCGCAGTCGCAGCGGAACTGCGCCGCCCGATATTTCGAATGTTTCCACCCGCAGCCGTCCGTCGCCCGAGCCCACCCACTCCGTCTGAAGGTTTCCCAAGGCGAATCCACTCGCCACCAGGCCTTCGGCCCGCAGCGACGCGCGACCCAACGGCTGCGCGAAAGGTCCGGAGACTTCGAGATCGAGGTCGACTCGACCCTGTGTACCCTCCGGGACCGCGAGCCCCGCGAGTGTTCCGAGATCCTCTGCGCGCGCTTCGATCCGGAGATGCTCGACCGAATCGCGGTCCCCGGCCCCCTGTGCCGACAGGTGCACACCCGCGCCGCGCATTTCGACACCCGACAGCATCCAGCGATCCGAGCTCACATGGGCAACGCCTTGCAGCGACTCGATCACCGCCTTCGACGAATCGGCGACCGAGATGTCGATCGTCGCTTCGGAATCCTCCAGCGCCGCTCCGGCTTTGCGTCGCAATTCCACGTGCGAGGTTCCGGTGAGGCTCCCCGCCAGCTTCGGGTTTCCGCTCCAGCCGGCCAGATCGAGTTCCGCGATTTGCAGATCCAGCACCGCCGTGGCCGGCGACGAGGGATCGAGCCAGTCGCCGATGTCGCCGGCCGCCTCGAACGCGAGCGTTCCGCTGTTTCTTGCGGCTACGACGCCAGTCGCGCGCCCGGCACCCGAGATCCAGTTCGCCGTGAGCTCGGCTTTTGTAACCACCATCGGGTCGGACGCTTCCGAATCGATGGCCGCGATCAGCGACCCCCGCATCTCGCGCACGGCAGCGTCCGTCATGGGCAAACGAAAATCGTGCGTCTCCACATCACCGCGAATCACCACTCGCTGACCGTCGATTCGCTGCAGCTCCACTCGATTGTATCGAAGCACCGCTTCGCGGATCCAAAACGTGGGCGATGGCTCGTCAGGGCTCGAAGGTTCGTCCGGCGCACTGGCAAGAGGGAGTTCCCAATTTCCGTCCGACGCTTCGACCAGCACAACGGTCAACCCGTCCAACGAGAGCGCATCGATGGCCAGGGGGTCGTCTCCAAACAGTGTCATCAGGTCGATTCGTAGGGAGACACGCTCGGCCGCAGCGACTGGGTCGCCTTCGGATCCGATCCGAACGCCGACCAGTTCGAAATCCGGGAGCAGCGGTCCTTCGAGCGCCGCGATGCGCACCGGCACTCCGAGCTGACGGCTGGCTTCGGCCTCTGCGGCCGTGCGCAGGAAGTCGCGGCCGAGCCCACGGGTCAACGCGTACGCAAAGCCCAACAGCGCCCCGATCGCGAGTGTGATCGCGAGCGCCGAGGCCAGCGCCGCTCGAAGCCATCGCCTCATCAGAACGCGGCTCCGACCGAGAAATGAATGCGCCCCCGATCTACACCCGATGGTCGGCGCAACAGGTAACCGTAGTCGATACCGATCGAACCGATCGGCGTCTTGAGCCGAAGGCCGGGGCCGACGGAGTAGTAGGTATTGTCCAACGAGAATCCGAACGGCCGTCTCGCGAGCTGCCCCGCGTCGATGAAGAAGTTGCCCCGGAGTAGCCGCCAGATCGGAAAACGCACTTCGAGCGTTGCCTCGACCAGCGTGAGTCCGCCCAGAGGGTCTTCGTCTGTATCCAGCGGGGGCAATTGCTGGAAGTCGAAGCCGCGCACTGAACCGCTACCCCCCGCATAGAAGCGCGACACCGTCGGCACGTCGTCGAGTCCGCTTCCTCCGAAGGGCTGGATCGTCCCGGCGTGCACGCGGCCCGCGATCGTTGCCCCGTACAGCGGAACGTAGGCGCGTCCTTCCATCGTGAGCTTGAGGAAGTCGTGCGTGGATCCGAGCGCCTCGAGTGTCGGCTGCACCGACAGGTCGAGCCAGGTTCCCGAATGGGGATCGAGTGGATCATCGACACTGGAGCGACCGAGGCCGAACAGCAGCGTGCTGGTGCGCGCCGATTCGTCGCCTTCGGAATCGTCGGCCTTGACGTCGCTGACGTCGCTCCACTCGAACCGGTGACCGACTCGGCCCGTCCACTTTTCGAAAAGAGGCCGGCTCAGCGTCAATCCGGTCGATGCACGCAGCGCGTCGTAGGCGGGCACGGTCTCTCGCACGAATGACGCATCGCCTTCGAGCCGCACTTTCGGGTCGACGAATCGGGGTTGGACCAATTGGGCTTCGATCCCCGCGATCAGCGAAGAGTATTTTGCGGTCACGGTGAGACTGCGCGCTTGTCCGAAGAAGTTCCGGTGTGCCCACGACAGCTGACCGCGAAATTCGTCTTCGGTTCCGTATCCCACGCTGACGCGGACCGTGCGCGGAGACCGCTCTTCGACCCGAACCACGATGGGCCAGACGACACGGGCTTCCGGGTCGGACACTTCCACAGCCGGCCGCTCGTCGGTCATCGTCACGGCGCGGAACAGCTGCAGGCCGTAGATCTTCCGCTGGCTGGCATCGAGAGCCTTCAACGAGAACAATTCCCCCTCACCAAACGTCAGCTCCCGCAAGACGAGATCCTCCTCGACATCGGCGAGCCCGCTGACTCGGACCGCGCCGAAGCGCACCTCGGGACCGGGTTCCAGCTTCCATTTCAGGCGTGCCTCGTGCGAAGCCAGATCGACATCCAGGCCGCCGTCCAGCCGCGCCGCCGGATGCCCGAGGTTCGCGAGACGCTCGAGCATCGCCTCCCGGGCCAACCGGTATTGCTGCGATCCGAATGGCGATCCGACAACCAGCGGCAGATCTTCGAGCAGCCGGCCACGGGCGTCGTCGTCGAGCCAGCTCACAGCGGGCACGTCGATCTTCCAATCGCTCAACACGACGGCGGCCCCTTCGCTGATGTCGACGACCACGCGAACGCCGCTCTTGTCGTCATCCCAAGCGAGTTCGTAGCGGGCCTGTGCCTCGTAGAAGCCCCGTTCCCGGTAGTACGCGGCGATGCGATCCAGGTCTTCGCGCAACGAATCCTCGTCGAACACCGGATCGGCTCGCCAGAATTTCCAACCAGGCTCGACTGTCAGCATCGCGTCGCGCAGATCGCTCTCGGACCCGACAGAGATTCCGGTGAAGTCGAGTGACTTGACGACCCCTTCGGGATCGTCAGCCTCGGCATGGCCAGCGAGTGCCACCACGAGTAGCGTGGCGCACAGGTTGAGGGAAACGCGCATCGCTTGTATGGGTTCCGGAGTCGCGCGAATCTCGTCGGGATCGGATTCGGGAGGAATGGAAACCGTAGCGAACGTTGCGGGTTCGCGCGGGCGCCGCTTGAGGCGACCGCTCTGGCGCGCGTCAGGTCTGCTACAACGCGCGGCGATGAGCTGCGGCGTCCACCCGCAGGCGGAACAACAACGCTGCAGCGACCGCGTGGAACGCCAACGGGATCGGTCCCATCAGTGCGCGGATGCCCAACGACGCGGACTCGGATTGCACCGCGTTGGGAACGAATCCCGAGATCGCCAGGACCCAGCCGCACAGTGCCATCGCGAGCGCGACCGCGCACTTCAGCGCCAGGTTCCAGGCGGCGAAGAAGACGCCTTCCCTGCGCTCGCCCGACCGCGCGTATTCGAGATCGATCACATCCGACTTGATCGAGGGCCCCATTACGGCGCCGCAGCTGGCGGCGGCGCCGTAGACGAGTGTCAGCGCGATCAACCACGTTTCCGCCCCAGGGCGTGCGAAGAAGAACCCGCCGAACACGACGACCTTCATCGACAGCGATACGATCCATGCGGCCGTCTTGCCGATCCGGCGGGCGATCGGCAGCCAGAGCGGAACCGTCAACAACGTCATGACGAGCGCCGACGCCAGATATACGAATGTCCGGCCGGGTGTGCCGATGACGTATTGGATTGCGTACGGGATCGTCGTCACGAATGCCTGGTGGCCGAGGAATTCGAAGAAGAAAACCCCGAGCAGCAGTCGCGCGTGCCGGTTCCGGAACACCGCTGCGAACGACGCGAACACCGGACCCGACACCGCTGGTTGTACCGTGCGTTCGCGCAACCGGATCACACATACACAGATCAACAGTGCTGTCGCGAAACCGCCGGCCACGGCGATCGCGACGCCTGCCATGCGGGGCGCGGCCGCGTTCTCCAGCAATGCGAGGCCGCCAGCGGCGACGATCGTTCCGGCGTTCTCGGCCAATGCCCGGGCCCCGAACACGCGCGATCGATCGTGGTATCCGCGGCTCAACTCTGCGCCGAGCGCTCTGTGGGGAATATCGAACGCGGTCAACGCGATGTAGAACAGCAGCAGCGCGCCGAGCATCCAGGCGGTCAGCAATCCCCCCGTCAGCGACGCCGGCGGACTCCAGATCGCCACGAAGAACACCATCACGGGAATCGCCGCGCCGAGCATCCACGGCCGACGGCGTCCCATCCGGGCGCGAGTTCGATCTGACAGCGCGCCCACGAGCGGGTCGGTCACGCCGTCCCACAGCCGCGACGCCGCCAGCACGAGGCCCATCGTCGCGGGTGCGATCAACAGTACGTCGGTCGAGAACTTCAGGAAGTACAGACCGATGATCCCCCACATGAATCCGATTCCCAGCGACGGCGCCGCGTAGGTGATCAGCACCGGAAGCGGCGTCCGCTGTTCGGCGAGGTCATGTGCGGCGATGTGGAGTTTGGTTCTTGCGGGCAAGGTTGTGGTGTCGGCAGACACGAAGTCCTCCTCGGAACAGCTCAGGTCCGCGCCGGATCAGGCGTGGGCGCGGGTCCAGGCCACCTGCATCGTGGGGCCGACCTGCACGTCGGTCTTCACGTCACGGAACCCGGCGTCGAGCAGCGCGGATTCGATCGACGCGACACTGCGTAGCGTGTAGACGCTGTCGGGCAGCGCGTGCTTGGATTCGGGATCGTCCGACGGCCGGTACGCCAGCAACAGCTCGCCGCCAGATCGCAGCACGCGGTGGATCTCTTCGAATCCCGCATCCAGGTCGGACCAGAAATACACGGTGTGGACCGACAGCACCTTGTCGAATGCAGCGTCGGGGTGACCAATCCGATCTGCCTCGCCGGCGTCGATTTGCACACGGCCGTGTGTCACGTCGCGCGCGTTGCGTTTCGCCGCCGCACGGAGCATCACGACGGACGGGTCGATCCCCGCAGCCAATCCGTCACAGACGCGCTTTGCGATCTTCGCGAGCGTCCGACCGTGGCCGCACCCGACTTCGAGAACGTGATCACCGACGCGCGGATCGAGCCGGTCGACGGCCTCGTCGTTCACCTTCGCGGTGTCGAGCGCCATGATTCGAGCGACGAACCAACCGAGCACGCCCGTCGGCAGCCGCGACTGGCGCGCAATGAGTTCAGACTTGGCCATTTTCGTTCTCCCGGAAGAAGCGGCGGCGTAGCGACGCCGAACGCCACCAGTGGGTCGATTTTCTTCGTCCCATCGTGGTATTATAACTGACCGAACAAGTCAGTCAAATAGAGCAAGCCAGAGGCGGAGGCCTGAGAAGGCTCCTCCTTTACAAGATCATGCGGGCGCGGCCGGAAGGCTTCCAGCGCCGCTTTTCGCCGTTTGGTGCCCTGACGAATGGCGGGACGCGCAGGGCGCGGGCTCATCGCTTGCAGCAATGCTCGCAATGCTGGGGCTTGCGCATGAGGGGCCACCGAATCACGTCGTCTTGTTTCAGCTTCTCGCGACCTCTCC
>JAJDAM010000178.1 GCA_029261905.1 Deltaproteobacteria bacterium | reverse complement strand
TCCGCTCGACGACGGCGAAGCCGTCCTGCTCAGAGAGCGCGACGCCGATGCCCGTGAGAGACAGCGACATCTGAATTCGGAAGTCCTCGTACACATCCGCCGAGAAATAGTTCGAGTGGGGATCGAGCGAACTGGCGAATGCATCGAGGAAGCTCGACAGGAGGTCGACTGTCTCGAGTTCTTTCAGGCGCCGGGCGCGCCGGTCATACCGGTTCGCCAACAGCTCCTTTGCTTCTTCCATCGTGGTCGCACTGCTGATGTAGTTCGACATCTGGAAGTGGACCAACTTGCGGAGCAGGAGATCCCGTTCTTCGATCGTTTTGGGATATCCGCGTTTCTTGGCATCGAGCAGCAATTCGACTTCGGGGTCGATCGCATAATCTTCGGCACCAACGATCTCCGCGACCTGGACGGCGATTTCGCCGTGGCGCTCGACGAACATGTTGTGGGTCATTCCGAGTGCCGAGCAATCGCCCGCTTCGATCTCGTCGAAGGTGCCCACGAGCTTCGCGCGCAGCATTTCCACCTCGCTCTCCAGTAGCGCGGATTGCGAAGGATCGAAGCTGCGGATGAAGACGTCCGCAGTGCGGCGCTCGAGCTCGGGCGTGAGCTCACGGCTCCGGATGTGATTCTCGAGAAATCGCTCGACGAACTTCGGAATCGTCCGGCAGGACAACGGAGCGGCGCTGGCTTCGGGTGCGACCCCGAGGGCAAGCGTGAGGGGTACCAGGACGAGGACGAAGAGCTGGCGAAGTTTTCGCATATTCATGTTCGAACGTTCGGATCGGGCATCCCATACCTTTACCCCAGCCAGGCGAAACCTGCGCGCTTGGGGTCGTTGAGCGTAGAAACGCAGTGATGAGCGAGTCATCGACCGACTGATAGACGTCGATCGGCTCTGCAATGTTCGCTCGGCTCCCCAGGGGGTCAAGTCGAAATATGGATGCCTAGTTGCTGCAAATGGGTCGAATCCCGTCGAATTGCGGATGGGCCAGGGCGCCCCGCGTCGCAGTAGCGCGGTGTGGGTCAGTGGCTAGGCTGCCGGTTCATGAAACGCTATCTCCCGATCGTGCTGGCCCTGGGGGTCGTCGGGGTGATCTTTGCCAGCAGTTCCATTCGGGATGAACTCGGCATCCAGTATGCCCCCGAGTCTTTGCACGCCTATTTTCTGGGGCTGGGGCCGCTGGCACCGATGATCTTCGTCGGAATCATGACGTTTCGCTCGCTTCTATTGCTGCCATCGCTGCTGGTCTTGACTGTCGGTGGGCTGGTGTTCGGCGCCCCGATGGGAACGCTGTTGGGTGGCCTGGGAATCGCAATCTCCGGATCGATGATGTTCTTCATCGCGCGCGGCATCGGGCGAGATTGGGTTCGGCGTCGACTGGGCGAGCGCATCCTGGGTTTCGAACAAAGAGTCGAAGCGGCCGGTCCCATACTGATCGGGTTGACGACCGCGCATCCGATGGGCCCGATGTCCCCATTCCACTGGGCAGCCGGCGTCTCGTCGATCCGAGCACATCGATTTCTGATAGCACTTGGCCTGGCCGGCCTCGCCCGCGCAGCCACCTGCTCCTACTTCGGATCCAGCCTGGTCGATATCGGCTCGAGAGACTTCTACCTCTCCACGACCCTGCTACTCACGGTCGTGTTCATCCCCCTGATCCACCCGACCCTCCGAAACAAGATCCTCTCTCCCTGACACCCGAGAAACCAAAGCACGGCTCAACGCTCTCCCGTGCGGCTCAAGTGTTTCTGGGCCCCAGCAAGAACCAAGTTCCTGCCAACGAGATATTAATAGCGATAGCTATCCGGCTTGTACGGCCCGTTCTTGGGCACACCGAGATACTCGGCTTGCTCGTCGGTGAGAATCGTCAGCTTCACGCCGAGCTGGTCGAGGTGCAGTCGCGCCACCTCCTCGTCGAGGGCCTTCGGCAACACGTAGACATTGGTCTCGTACTTGTCCGGGTTCTGCCAGAGTTCGAGCTGGGCGAGCACCTGGTTGGTGAACGATGCCGACATCACGAAGCTCGGATGCCCGGTCGCGCAACCCAGATTCAGCAGGCGACCTTCAGCCAGGATGAGCACGCTGTGTCCGTCGGGAAAGACCCACTCGTCGTACTGCGGTTTGATGTTCACCTTCTTGATACCGTTGACCTTGGCGAGCCCGGCCATGTCGATCTCGTTGTCGAAGTGACCGATGTTGCCGATGATCGCGTTGTTCTTCATGCGGGCCATGTGGTCGGCGGTGATGATGTGGAAGTCACCGGTCGTCGTAATGAAGAAGTCGGCTTCACCGACCACCTCTTCGACCGTGGTGACCTGGAAGCCGTCCATCGCGGCCTGCAGCGCGCAGATCGGATCGATCTCCGTCACGATCACGCGCGCGCCTTGGCCCTTGAGTGCCTGCGCGCAGCCCTTGCCGACTTCGCCGTAGCCACACACGACGGTGATCTTCCCGCCCAGCATGACATCGGTTGCCCGTGCCAGACCATCGGGCAGGGAGTGCCGGCAGCCGTAGACGTTGTCGAACTTGCTCTTCGTGACCGAGTCGTTGACGTTGATGGCCGGGAAACGCAGCTTGCCGTTTTCCATCATCTGGTAGAGGCGCATCACGCCGGTCGTCGTCTCCTCGGAGACGCCCTTCATGTTCGCGCACACCTCGGTCCAGCGATTCGGGTTGCGCAATTGCTCGCGGCGCAACAGCTCGAGGATGACGCCGTACTCTTCGGGGTGCTTGTCCTCATTGAAGTCCGGGACTTTGCCGGCCTTCTCGAAGTCCGCGCCGTCGTGCAACAGCAGTGTTGCATCGCCACCGTCGTCGACGATCAGATCCGGGCCGCTTCCGTCCGGCCACTCCAACGCCTCGGACGTGCACCACCAGTACTGTTCGAGGGTCTCGCCCTTCCAAGCGAAGACCGGGATTCCTTGCGGATCATCCGGGGTTCCGTTGGGGCCGACCGCGACCGCTGCCGCAGCCGAATCCTGGGTGGAGAAGATGTTGCAGCTTACCCACCGAACGTCGGCGCCGAGGTCGACGAGCGTCTCGATCAACACGGCCGTCTGCACCGTCATGTGAAGGCTGCCCATGATCTTTGCGCCAGCCAGCGGCTTGTCCTTCCGGTGGCGCGTCCGCAGCACCATCAGTCCGGGCATCTCGTGCTCTGCCAGTCGGATTTCCTTGCGGCCAAGCTCGGCCAGGTCCAGGTCTGCAACTTTGAAGGGGGGGCGTTGGGGCGTATTGGTCATGTGATGGCTCCGCTTGGGTTGAAGGCCTGGACGGCAGCATTCGCAGGTCAGCTGAGGCCCAAAGACGATATAAATCCGTTTATGCGGATGGAGTGTTGTACACGTGTTCTGGTGTGTCAACCCGAATAATCGGCCCCCGGTTGTTCGGCCGCTCGATCTCCCAAGCCGATCGGGCGGATTCTCCCTAAGTTGCCGTTCATTGAGCGTTCTGATCGACACCACCTTCCCGATCTTCGTCATCGTGCTTCTTGGCTGGCTGTTGGCGGCTCGAAGCCGACTGCAGGTGACCACGTTGGCCGATCTGGCGCTGCTGGTGACCTCACCCGCGTTGATGTTCTCGGTGCTGGCTGGGGCCGATGTCGATCTCGAGGCGTGGGGAACCCTGATCGGCGGTGCGCTGTGGGTAGTCGCCGGAACAGCCTCGTTGGCCTGGATGTACTACCGAACCTCCGGCCATCGCGGTGTCTTCCTATCCGCTGTCTTCTGGAACGCGGGCAACCTGACCCTTCCACTGGCGCGGTTGGCCTTTGGCGAACCCGGCCTGCAAGCCGCAGCAGTGATCTTCGTGACGATGGCGATCCTGAATTCGACTGTGGGTCTGTGGATCGCAAAGGGCGACAACGGTTTGTCGGAGGTCGTTCGGATGCCACTGGTGTATGGAAGTGTGGGTGGCCTGCTACTCGCGCTCTCGGGCCAATCGCTACCTCGTATGCTGATGGAACCGATCGAGATGCTCGGTGCCATGGCGATCCCGTTGATGCTCTTGAATTTGGGGATGCAGCTGCGAATGCTCTCGATCGACGATTACCAGCACAGCGTGGTGGTCGTGGGTATCCGCGTACTCGGTGGATTGTTGTTCGCCGGTCTGTTCGTCACGTTGTTCGGCGTCGACGGAATAGAGCGCAAGGTGCTGCTGCTCGGGTCGATCATGCCCGCCGCGGTGATCAACGTGATGATGGCGCAGCGCTATGACACGGACCCATCGCTGGTGGCTTCGGCAGTCGTGCTCGGCACGCTGCTCAGTCTCGTGACGATTCCGACCATTCTCTACTTTCTGACCTGATCGCAGCGGTCAACGGGTTGCGGAGGAGAGATTCTGGTTCGACACAACGGCGCTGAGGGGCTGGTTTCGACCGCGGTTTCGCACGGCGTGCACATCTGCTTTGCCAACCCGGGTACCACCGAATTACCGCTGGTGGAAGCGCTGGATGCTGTGCCGGGTATGCGCGCTGTACTGTGCCTGTTCGAGGGCGTGTGCTCCGCGGCCGCTGACGGCTACGCGCGCATGAGCGGAGAGCCCGCGATGACGTTGTTGCACCTCGGCCCCGGCTTTGCGAACGCGATCGCGAATTTTCACAATGCGCGCCGCGCCCGCTCGCCGGTTTTCAACGTGATTGGTGACCACGCTCGCTGGCATCGCGCCTCCGACCCGCCGCTCGCTGCAGATATCCCGTCGCTTGCCGCACCGGTCTCCGGCTGGTTGCGCGAGGCGACCGATTCGACCCGGCTCGCCGATGACGCTGCCGAAGCGATTCGGGCCGCTCGAATGGGTCAGGTCGCCACCCTGATCGCGCCCCATGATGTTCAACTCGGCGCCTCGGGCGCCATTGGCGAACCGATCGGTCCTTCCAAATCGGCGTGGTCGGCTCCGCTGCCCGATCCGGGAAACGTCGCCGAGGCCGTGGGGCTGCTGAGAGGCGGGGGAAACTGCGCGCTTTTCCTGGGCGGCACAGGGCTCTCGGCTCGGGGGCTGATCGCGGCCGAACGGATATCCAACGCCACGGGCTGTCGAATCGTCTGTGACACCTTCCCGGCCCGTCTGGAGCGCGGAACCGGGTTGCCACGGGTCGAACGTCTTCCCTATTTCCCGGAGCAAGCGTTGCAATGCCTGGCCGGACTTCGAGCCGTCATATTCGCCGGGACCGTGCCTCCGGTATCGTTTTTTGGCTACCCGGGTGTGCCCAGCAAATTGACCGACCCGCTGAGCCACTCGATTCGACTGGCCGACCCCGCGGCCGACGCGTGTGTGGCACTGGAAGACCTCGCCGAAGCGATCGGCGCCGGCGACTCCTCGGGTGGTTTCGGTGGTCGAAGTACCCGCGGATCGCCGCCCCTGAGAACGAGCGGGAACCAATTGACACCCGAGAGCGTCGCCGCAGTGATCGCAAGCCTCCAACCCGAAGACGCGATCGTGATGGACGAGGGATTGACGGCCGGGCTTCCGTACTTCGAAGCTTCCCAGTCTGCCCGGCCGCACACCTACCTTGCGCTCACCGGTGGAGCGATCGGGCAGGGCTTGCCGTGTGCAACGGGCGCCGCGCTCGCTTGTCCGCAACGCCCGGTGATCGCACTGCAGGCCGACGGCAGCGGTCTGTACACGCTTCAATCACTGTGGACACAGGCTCGCGAAGATCTGAACGTGACCAACGTGATTCTCGCCAACGGCGGCTACAAGATCCTGGACATCGAAATCGCGCGCACCGGAGCGATCCCGGGACCGCAAGCCGCTGCGCTGACGGCATTCGACCCGGTCCCCAACTGGGCGAAGCTCGCGCAGGGATTCGGGGTGCCGGGGGTGCGTGTCGAAGATGTCGAAGGCTTGGCTCGCGAATTCGCGCGCGCGATCGACGAACCGGGTCCGCATCTGATCGAAGTGATGATCTGAAGGTATTATCCAAAGTTGTGGATTCGGCGGCCGGCGTCCTTCCGTGGAGCAGAGGCGGGCTCTGGGATACCGCACCGTCGGACAGGCTGCATCACTCGCCTGCGAGCGCTGCTGCCTTCTCAGTCGAAGGCTTGCAGCCTATGAGCTAGCCCGCATTATTCATGAAACCCTCTGCTGCGGACACGGATTGCACCGCATTTTCGCGACCTGCTCGCTTCGGGCACCTCGACGTAGCTCTGCTACGCCTTCGGCCCCCTACA
>JAJDAM010000177.1 GCA_029261905.1 Deltaproteobacteria bacterium | reverse complement strand
GCTGACCGGGGTCGAGCCCCAGATCAAGATTCCCAAGATGCGTCCGTGCGCCACATGCGAAGGGAGCGGCGCGCAAGCGGGCACGAGCGCCGAAACCTGTACCCGCTGCCGCGGTGCCGGCCAGGTCATCATGCAACAGGGCTTTTTTCGCGTCAGCCGGCCGTGTGACGATTGCGGCGGCGCTGGCGAAACGATCCGGGACAAATGCCCCGAGTGCCGCGGGTCGGGCAGACTCGAGGGCGAACAGACGATCACGGTCCGAGTGCCGCCGGGGGTCGATGACGGCACCCGACTGCGGTTGACGAGCGAGGGGGAGGCCGGGGTCGCCGGTGGGCCGCCGGGCGACCTGTACGTGGTGATCTCGACGGTTCCCGATGCCTATTTCGAGCGCGATGGACGCGATGTGCACGTCGCAGCACCGCTGTCGTTTCCGCAGGCGGCGCTCGGTGCTGAAATCGACGTTCGGACGATCGACGGCTCGGTGCGTCTGACGATTCCCGAAGGCACCCAGTCTGGAAAAGTCTTTCGGCTGCGCGGCAAGGGCTTCCCGTCGCTGCGATCCGCGGGACGCGGTGACCAGATGGTACACGTGTTCGTGGAAGTCCCGAGCAAATTGACGAAGCGCCAGCGCGCATTGTTGGAAGAGCTCGCGGAAGAATCGGGGGGGTTGGCTTCGCCTTCGCCGGGCTTCCTGGACAAGATCCGCAACATCTTCGACTGATCGATGACGCCCTCGGACTCCGCGCGACGCATCGCCATGCTGCACGTGAAGTTGTGCTTGGGATTGGTCGTCCTGGTCGGTTGCGCCAGCCTCGATTCGGGCCCCCCGAAAACCACGGAGGCCGAGCGCGCGGAATACGCGGCGGCTCTTTCGTACCTGCCGTCGGACCCCGTGGCTGCCGAATCGCGCCTGGAGGCATTCCTGCGCAAATGGCCGCAGAGCCGACTCTCGCCGGCCGCGGCAGTGCAGTTGGGCGAACTCGCACGAGAACGCGGGGATGGGGACGCGGCGCTCGGGCATTTCTATTTCGTGTTGCAAAATCATCCTCGCAGCCGAAATGCCGATGCGGCCCGGTTGGGAGCTGCGACGCTCGAATACGAGCGCTCGAACCGCGTCGTCGCGATGCAGATGCTGCGGGACACGAACTTGAACGCGCTGACACCCGCGCAGCGGGCCGTCGCGCACCGGTTGCTGGCGGACAGCGCGGGGTCCGCTGACGAAAGACTCAGATGGCTGGTGGCGCTGCGCGCGGACACATCGGATGAGGAAGCGCAGCGCGAGGTCGATGGCGAAATCGATGCGCTCGTCGAAGTACTCGACGACTCGCAGTTGTCCGCGCTGGCGAACCGGATCCAACCCGAAGTTCCCGCCGGTCGCCTGTGGCTGCGACTCGCCGAACGCGCGCTCGCTCGCGGCGATTTCGACCTGGCTTCGAGCCATCTCGATCGCGCGACCCAGTTGCCGTTGCTCCCACTCTACGCGGCGCAGCTCAACCGAACCGCGGATCGCGTGCGGTTGCGGATCTCAGGCGCCGATCCGACCCGTTCGCTGCCGAGCTTCGCGGTGGCCGAAAGCCGAGGCCTGCCCCAGACACGATCGGCGAGGGGCGAGATCGGTGTCGTGCTGCCGCTGAGTGGAAAATTCTCGTCCTACGGCGAGGAAAGTCTGCGCGGGATCTTGCTGGCCACGGGCGTGTTCGACGCAGTGACACCCGCCAGCGACCGGCCGGCCATTCACCTGTTGATTCGCGATACCCAGGGAGACGACGCGCTCGCAGCCGCAGCAGTTCGCGAACTCGCGAGCCGCGAAAGCGTACAGGTGATCCTCGGGCCGCTGCTGGCGACCGAATGCGAGGCGGCCGCCGACGCCGCCGAGTCGGCGGGCATTCCGCTGGTCGCTCTGACGAGTCGAGAAGAGGTGGCGCGCGATCGGTCGCAGGTATTTCGCGTCCGCACGATGCCGAAAGACGAAGTCCAGACACTGGCCGAGCATGCGATCAGCGAACTGGGAATCACACGTTTCGGAATCCTGTATCCGCGCGATGCATACGGCCGGGGCCTCTCGGACCTGTTTTGGACCGCCGTCGAGATGCGCGGCGGCAGCATCGTCGCCCTGTCATCTTATGATCCCGACTCGACCGATTTCAGCAGCTCGATCAAACGCCTGGTCGGTTTCGAATTGCTGGGCCCCCAAGAGAAGCGTGCAATCAAGGTTCGCGAGGCATTGAATGAAAGCGCGCGTCGATTGCTCGCCGACGAGGCCGCGTTGGTGCGCGACGAGGCCCGTTCGATGCTCGGTCCCCAGGGACGTTGGCTTCCACCGATCGTCGATTTCGAGGCACTGTTCATCCCGGAAACGTATGAGAATGTCGTACTGATCGCACCGCAGCTCGCCTACAACGAAGCGGCTGGCGCCCGGTTGATGGGGTCGGAAGCCTGGAACCACGCGGATCTCGTTGAGATCGGTCGGCATCACGTCGAGGGGGCGCGATTCACCGCGAACTTCTACACGGGGAGCCCGATCGCCTACGTCCACGAATTCGCCGAGCGATACCAGGCGACATTCGGAATCCCGGCTGGGGATTTTGCCGCGCAGGCCTACGATGCAGCCAACCTGGTGTTGGTCCCGCTCGCGCACGGTAGGCAGTCGCGAGTCAGCCTGCACGATGCGGTGTTGTCGACGACGGGCTTTCCGGGAACCTCGGGAATCTTGTCGATGGATGCGGACGGAAATGCGCGAAAGCGGCCGTTTCTGCTCGGGGTCGAACGGGGTCGCATCGTCCAGCTGGACTGATCCGCATCGCAGCCTCGGTTGCGGGTGTCGAATCGAGAGCGCGACGGGTGCCGCTGTAACCGCAAGCGGCGATTTCGTGCAGGATCCGCTTCGGATCATGCGCGGTAGGTGCGCAACGGGTCGTCTCGATCGACGGTGCATCGCGTCAACGACCATCATCGCTCAAGTTGCATTCCACCTGGGTCGAATACGAAGCCATGACGGCGATCTCGACTGCGTTCACCATTCCCGAAGAGCTGCCCGTATTGCCACTGCGAGACATGGTGGTCTTCCCCTACATGGTGCTGCCATTGTTCGTCGCACGCGAGCGTTCGATCGCCGCGATCGAAGATGCACTGGCGGGTGACAGGCTGCTGTTGCTGGTTGCGCAACGCGATGCGGACATCGAGGCACCCGAACCCGACGACCTGTATCGGGTGGGTACGGTCGTGATGGTGATGCGAATCCTGCGCATGGCCGACGGTCGTGTGAAGGTGCTCGTGCAGGGGCTCGCCAAAGCCGAGATCGAGTCGTTTCTCGATCAGGAGCGATCGACCTGGGTTCGCGTCGCACCGAAACCCGCCGATACCGACACGCCATGGTGTGTCGAAGCCGAAGCCCTGGTTCGCGCCGTGCGCGGTCGCGTCGAAGAACTCCTGCCATTGAAAAACCTCCCGCCCGAAGTGTTGTCGATCACCGCGAACGTTCACGATGCGGGGCGCCTGGCCGACCTCGTCGCTTCGAACCTGAAGTTGCGACTCACCGAAGCCCAGGAAATCCTGGAGATCACCGATCCGCTGGTTCGCTTGCGCCGCGTCGACGCGCTGCTTCGACGCGAACTCGACGTCACGACGGTTCAGGCGGAAATCCAATCGCAGGCACATGACGAGATGAGTCGAGGCCAGCGTGAGGGCTACCTCCGCGAGCAACTTCGCGCCATTCAGGCGGAACTCGGCGAGACCGACCCGCGAGTGGAAGAGGTCGAGGAGTATCGCAACAAAGTCGAAGAAGCCTCGATGCCCGAAGAGCCGCTGGCCGAAGCGCACAAGCAGTTGCGCCGCCTCGAGCGCATGCATCCCGAAGGGCCCGAAGCGCAGGTGGTTCGAAGCTATCTGGATTGGATGGTCGAGCTGCCGTGGGCAAACGAGTCACCCGATCGATTGGACATCCCGAACGCACAAGCGATTCTCGACGAAGATCACGCGCACCTGCACCAGATCAAGGATCGCGTGCTCGAGTATCTGGGGGTGCGCAAGCTGCGCGCCGATTCTCGCGGGCCGATTCTGTGTTTCGTGGGCCCGCCCGGCGTCGGAAAGACTTCGCTCGGTCGGTCGATCGCCCGCGCGATGGGACGCGAGTTTCATCGCATCTCTCTGGGTGGCGTGCGCGACGAAGCCGAGATCCGCGGGCACCGTCGAACCTACGTAGGCGCGATGCCGGGCCGGTTGATTCAGGGCCTGCGGCAAGTGGGGACGAACAACCCCGTATTCATGCTCGACGAGATCGACAAACTCGGCGCCGATTTTCGCGGTGACCCCTCTGCGGCGTTGCTCGAAGTGCTCGACCCGGCGCAGAACGCGAATTTCAGCGATCACTACATGAACGTGCCGTTCGATCTCTCGAAGGTGCTGTTCATTGCGACCGCCAATCAACTCGACCCGATTCCGAAAGCGTTGCTCGATCGACTCGAAGTGATCCGGATCTCCGGCTACACACCCGAGGAGAAGGTCGAGATCGCACAGACCTACCTGATTCCAAAACAGCTTCGCGAAAACGGTCTGACCGACGAGCAGATCACCTGGCAACCGAAGGCTGTGCTCGAAATGGTGACCCAATACACCCGCGAGGCGGGTGTTCGTGGCCTGGAACGCAAGATCGCGGCGATCTGCCGGAAGAACGCACGTCGAGTCGCCGAA
>JAJDAM010000176.1 GCA_029261905.1 Deltaproteobacteria bacterium | reverse complement strand
GCGGAAGAGACGACCGACCTTCCGCTCGAAATCCAAGCGGCTCTCGAGACACTGGTCCGCAAGGTGCGTCGACCGCGTCGAGACGACCGCGCGATCGAGTGGGTGCTTCGTCGCGGTCACGACGATCGCATCATGCCTTATCGGGATTTCACCGATCCCCGCCGTCTCGCCGCGAAGGATCCCCGAAACCTGATCAACCGCGGCAAGCCGATCGCGCGATTCACACGCAAGAACGATCCGACTTCGCTTCGCTTCGTCGCTGGCTTCGAGCCCGATTTCGATGCGGGTGTGATCGAGCGGGGTGAATTGACGAGCCGCTTGTACGGTGGCCGGGTCCAGCGAATCCGGATTCTCTCGCGCAACCGCAAGGTCCAGTACATGTTCATGGCCGGGCCCAAGATCGTCTGGATCGTTCCGCCGCAGGCCACGACGACAGCGCTGACGAGCTTTGGTGTGCGACCCATCGATGTGATCGCGGACGAAGACCTGTCGATACCGGGGTACGAGTTCCACTACATCGACGACTCGTGCGATCCTCCGGAGTGGGTGAGCCAGATCCCGAAGGGGTACGTCGGTCCGGTCAGTGAACTCGATCCGACGAGATGCAGCGCGGCACCCTGGATCGACCAACTGCCGGTCGTGCGGGAATTCCGGCGCAAAGTGCTGCGAAAAAGGCGCCGTTAACTGCTCGCAGCGCGATCTGCGTTATCACCAGGGTTTTACAATTGGCGCGACTTCAACGGCCGATTCGTACCTAGACTGCGTTCGTCATCCCCCATACAGATTGAGAGATTCGACGTGCGCTGATCGACGGCGATCGCGCAGCAGATGGAGTTGCGAATTTGGAAGCTGTGCAGGCGCCTGTGCGCATCGACGGAGCGAGCTTTGCGAGGCAATCGGCAGACAGTGGAGATGCCGGCCGCAAAACACGCATAGCCGCTCCATCCGATCGACGTGGCACCGTCTTGAAATACAAGGCCGATCGCGGCCCGGTCGCCTACGTGTTGTTGGTGTTCGCGCTGAGAACGGTCATCTGGGCGTTGGCGACGCCGCTCATCTGTGGGCTGGGTGTCGTCCCGCTCGCCATCCTGGGGATGTTCATCGCCCCGATCAACCACCATCACCAACACCTCAACTCGTTTCGCGCGGCATGGATGAATCGGCTCTATGACCTGGTGCTTGCGTTGCAGGCCGGGATCGGCCCGTATGGCTGGGTGCTCCACCACAACCTCGGGCATCACCGAAACTACCTGAATCAACCGCCGCACGAGAATTCCGACGAGTCCCACTGGACGCGACGGGACGGTTCGCAAATGCGGCGCCTCGAGTACTCGATCCATCTTCTGTTCCATCACCAGATCGACATCATTCGTGTCGGGCTCCGCCATCCCCGCTACCTGCGTTACTTCTTGTTGATGAAGCTGCCGCTGTGGGGCCTGATCGCCACCGGGCTTTGGCTTCGTCCCATCGAGACGCTGCTGGTCTTCTTGCTGCCGGGTTGGATCACGCTCTTTCACACGATCTGGGCGACCTACGAGCATCACGCCGGCTGCGAGGCGGACAACCACCTCGAAGCGAGCCGCAATCGAGACAATCGAATCTACAATCGGCTCACGGGGAATCTCGGGTACCACACCGCGCACCACAAACGACCGGGCGTGCACTGGTCGCTGCTGCCGGCGATCCACGAGCAGATTCGCGATCAAATTCCCGAAGAACAGATCTTCAAGAGTTTCTGGTAGCCAGCTGAAATCAGTCGGGTGGTGCGCCTGCTCGTCTCGCGTCCAATCGCTTCGGGCTATCGCTCAGGGCGCTCAGGGCTGTCACTCAGGGCTATCACTCAGGGCTATGCGCTCAGGGCTATTCGCCACGATAGTCGACCAGCACCGGAACCCGGAGATCGGATTCCAGCAGGCGAAGGGCTGCCTCGATGACGGCGTGCTGTGTATCGGGCTCATCGGGCCTGCCCAGCGGGTAGCCGTGCGCGAATGGAACGCACAGCGCGCGCGGGGGGCGGACCCGCTCTGCGATGAAGCGAAGCAGCTGGATCGACACGGTCGCGATGCCACGGCGCTCGAGTTCCGCTGCGACCAGGCCCACGGCCTGGTTGCACATCGGTCAGACCGGGACGAGAAGCGCTATGTCGACACCGTCTGCGACGAGGCTGTCCGCTATCGCCGGTGCACTCTGGTGCGTCAGTCGCCGGGTCGCCGTGAGGCTTCCCATGAACGAGAAGTGGCGCTGATTGACTGAGCCGATCTTCCCGCGTTCGTCGAGTTCACGAACCCGGTCGATCGGGAACGCGACGTTGGGGTCCTTCGCGAGACCGGTGTGATCGAAGGACTCGCTGCGGTGTGTATCGATGAGCGTCGACACGGCGATGTCCGACGCGATCTCCCGAAAGCTCGGGTCTCCGCCCTTGATCGATTCGTCGAAACGCTCCTGGCCTGGCGCTACGAATCCCGCGCTCGAGAGGAGTGCCAGGCGGCAGTCCGCGAGCGGCTTCTCGAGCTTCGCGTAAGGAACGGGATCGATCGTTCGCCAACGGTACGCGCGCAGCATCAGCCGTACCGGTATCGAGAATTCGCTGAGTTCTCCCACGCCAGCGAACGTCGCGGAGGTTCGATCGCACGTCAAGCGGCGCCGTTCGCGTGTCCGGATAGGGCGAGCAGCGCCGAGCGACCACGGCGATGAACGCGCACGGCTGAATCGCGGTATGGTTCTGCGGGCTGTCGCTTCGATCGAACCAGCCCTCACCCCTGGCCCCAGAACCAGCGAGCCTGATGAGCGAGACCGCGAACATCGAAGGCGTCGACCTCGACCGCCTCGTTCAATGGATGGATGAAGAAGGTCTCCCCAGGGGCCCGCTTCAGAATCTGCGACAGCTCGGTGGCGGAACCCAGAACGTGATGCTGCGTTTCGAGCGCGGCGGCCGGGTCTTCGTGTTGCGGCGGCCGCCTCCGCACAAGCGCAAGAACAGCGATGAGACGATGCGTCGCGAGGCGCGCGTGCTCGGCGCGATCGCGGGTTCCGACGTCCCCCATCCGGGCTTCATCGCCGGGTGCGATGATCTCGACGTCATCGGCGCGGCCTTCTATCTGATGGAAGCGATCGACGGATTCAACCCGACGACGGGATTGCCAGAGCTTCACGACAAGAGCGACGAGATCCGTCACGAGATGGGGCTCTCGATGGCGCGCGCGATCGCGAAGCTGGGCGAACTCGACTACCTGGCGATCGGACTCGAAGGTTTCGGGAAACCCGAGGGCTACCTCGCACGTCAGGTAGGGCGCTGGCGCAGCCAACTCGACGGTTACAGCGAGCACGAGGGATACCCCGGACCCAGGATACCCGGGCTCGACGATGTCGCTCGCTGGCTCGACGACAACCTTCCCGCGGATTTCCGGGCCGGCATCATTCACGGCGACTTCCACGCCGCCAACGTGATGTTCCGCTTCGACGGTCCAGGTCTCGCGGCCCTGGTGGATTGGGAGCTCTCGACCGTGGGGGACCCGCTGCTCGATCTCGGCTGGCTGCTGGCCACGACGCCCGACGAGAGTCTCGGCAACCCCGGCCTCGCCGCGTGGGCGAATTTCCCCAGCCACGCGGCACTGACTGCCTGTTATGCGGAAATTTCGACGCGAAACCTCGCCTCGATCGCCTGGTACGAGGTCCTGGCCTGCTACAAGCTGGGGATCATCCTGGAGGGCACTCACGCGCGCGTTTTCGCCGGCAAGGCGCCCAAGTCGACGGGAGATCTGCTTCACGCGCAGACGATCGCATTGTTCGGCAAGGCGGTCGCGCGGATCGCTCGCGGCTGAAATCGCGAACAATGGCTGGACGAATCAATTGGAGGAACCCGAGTCGATGTCCGAAATCAGCGACAAGAACAAGGAAATCGTTCGCGAGATCTTCGAGAAGATCGTCAATGGCGGAGACGCCGACCTGGCCGCGAAGTTCTACAAGGGAGACTACATCCAGCACAACCCGAACGTGCCCCAGGGACTCGCCGGCCTGCAGGGGCTGATCCGCGGCATGCACGCTTCGGGCGATCCGATGCATGCCGAAATCGTGTTGATGAACGCCGAAGACGATCGGGTCTGGTTGCTGATCGAATGGTCGGGCGGAACGCTGCCGCCAGGCATGCCGCGTCTCACTCACACAGCCGAGATCTTCCGCGTGGAAGACGGCATGATGGCCGAGCACTGGGACGTGCTTCAGTTCGCTTCCGCCGACAACTGACACGGGGGTGGTTCGCTGAGAGGCGAACTTCGATCTCACGACCACGCCTCAACCGGCGGTCACTCCATCTTCTTCTTCTGCTGCTGCTCTCCCGCTGCCGCGGAATCCGAGGCGGCTCGAAGCGAACGTCTGTGCTGACGTAGTGCGCGCGACCGGCGCCGCTTCTTCTGTGGGCGGAATTGATCGATCTGCGTGCGAGCCTCGTCGAGCTGATTTCCGGTCATTTCCTTTTCCATGACCGGTAGAAAGGCGCGGGCCTTCTCGTTGTCTCGAGCCGCCGCAAGGCCGGTCCACACGTACCCTTGGACGAGGTCCTTGGGAACTCCCTCGCCCAGAAAGTAGGCGGCTCCCAGCGCGGCCTGTCCGATTGTGTCTCCCGACTCCGCGGCCTCTCGATGAAGTTCTGCAGCCAGGGCCAGGTTCTGTTCGACGCCTTGGCCCGATGCATACAACAGACCCAGGTTCGACTGGGCGGCGGGGAGGCCTGCGTTGGCGGCGGTTTCGAGCCGAGCGGCTGCCGATACCGCGTCTCGTTCGACGCCCTTGCCGGCGAGCGTCAACCTTCCGAGTAGGTAGTCACAGCGGATGTCGCCCTCCCGGCTGCACTCGACGAGCAGGCGAGCGGCCTGCTCGAAATCGCCCGCGTCGAGTTTTTTCGAAGCAATGTCGAAAACGTCGGCCGCGTTCGCAGAAAGCGGAATCATCGCGACTAGCGCGATTGCGATGGTGACGTTCGCAAGCATTCGGGGCCTCCGTTCGATCGCTCGTTTGTCTGGCTCGGATCGGAGGCCGAGAAACTCGACGTCGACGGCTATTCGAATCCGGTCGTCGGCACTGAAACGGCGACGGTTTCGGATGCGCGCTCGCGGTTGCTGGCCTTTTTCGAAGCCGGCTCGCCGAATTCATTCGGATCCAGCCGTATGACCCGCGGCACGCCGCCTTCGATCTGCCAGGTCGGTGCGTTCGAGTTCGAGGTCCAGACGCGTCCGGCAGAGTCGAAATCGATCTCTCGTGTGTAAGTCACGCGAGTGGGCAACGGGTAGACGGTGAAATCTTCTGATGTTGGATCGAAGCGAATCAACGAGTCGCTGTTGGTGCCGCAGATCCAGATGATGTCGTTGTCATCGATGTTGAGCGCATACGGCGTTTCGGTTCCGATCGGCTCGATCGGGATCGTCCATGATTTGAATTCGCGCGTGTCGGGATCGAAACGCGACACCAACCCCGACGAGAACCCCGGAATCCACAACCGACCCTTCGAATCGAAGCGCAGGCGTCGCGGTGCGGTAAACGGAGTGTCGACCATCTCGACTTCGAAGCTGTCCGGGTCGATGCGGCCGATGCGGTGCGCATTGAGTTGGCTGAACCAGATGTCGCCGTCGGGCGCGACGTCGATCCCGTAGGGGACGGGCGAGTTCGCGGAGCCTTCACCGGCGGCCGCGCCACTGATGTCGATGCGCTTGGCCAACCACAGCACGGGGCCGATCAGGCGACTCGCGATCGCCTGGCCGAGGCTCGGCGCGGGAACGCGAATCCAGCGGTGTTCGCTGGTATTCGGGTCGTAGATGCCGACGTGATTCGACGCCGCGATCGTGTACCAGACGCGTCCGCGTGAATCGATTCGCAGGGTGTGGGGATAGAAGCCTTCTTCGAGCGGGTGTACCGACCACGTTTCGGTCGAGAGATCGAAGCGCGCCAGCTGGTTGCCGAGCGCGAGCGTGATCCAGATCGATCCGTCGCTCCCGACCTGTAGCGAGTGTGGGCCGACGTACGCATTGGAGCTGGGAGTCGTGGGCGAGTTCATGCCACCAAACACGCCGCCGAGCGGCAGGTCGCCGTGTGGGATCACCCAGGCGCGGCGTGCGCCGCCGGGTACGGTTGGATCCAGCTCATAGAGCTTGTCCTGGGTCATGTCGACCGAGTACACCCGACCGTTCGTGTGTACGGCGAGGTCGTGTTGCATCGACGCGGCGCTGCCCAACACCCACTCTTCGACCGAGGCCTGTGTCACGTCGGATTCGGGCGGCGGTGCGAAATCCGGCTCGTTCATTCCGGCGGTCAGCAACGGGACCGCGGTCTCCAGGTCGTACGCCGCATTGAGCAGGGCAGGGAGTTCGGCTCTGAGCTTGGCGGATACGCCACCCCCCATTCGACCCATCAGTGCCAGCACCTTTTCCCACTCGACATCGGAGCGCTGTACACGCGTCGCCCAATTTCCCTGTTGATGGCAGTAGGTGCACTGTCGGACGAACTGCTCCCGTTGGGTCTCGTCGTCGATGCGATCGAGTGCCAGCCCGTACCATCGGTTCGCGGGGAGCTGGCCGGCTACGGCGGCGGGGTCGGTTTCGCGCTCCAGTACCAGCGAAAGGCGTTTGCGCGAGGTGACCTCACGGCGATCGATTTCCTTCCAGCCGATCCGTCGCACACGGACTTGGAACGGGCCATCGGCGAGCAGCGGGCCCGTGGCGAAACGACCGTCGGCACCCGAGTACACCGTCTTGGTGTATCGGCTACTCGTTTCTCCAGAGCTGAACGAGACCAGTGCGCCTTCGATCGGCTTACGGTCTGAGTCGACGACACGTCCAGAATACTGCGCGGCGAATCCGGGCAGCGGCGCTGCGGCCAGCGATGCCGTTAGAATTGCGGCCGTGACGAGCGAGCGGGAGAAAATGGACATGCGTCGATTGGGCCGTCGATTGGACCGGCGATTGGACAAGGGGTGGCTGGTTCTTCGGATATCAGACATGAAGCGACCTCCGGGTGGAACGAGGCGCCGACAAGATACCGCCTTCGCGGTCACCTTACTCGCCGGTGCACTCGTAGCGTGCGCGGGTGGATCTGGCAGTGATCGATTGCTTCGCGATGCGCTGGCCTCGGAGGCCAACGCACTCGCAACGGCCCTCGCAGCGGAATCCAGCGTTTCGCCGCCCCATTCGTTGCGGGTTCGGCTCGCTTTCGGCGCCGCGGCGGATCTCGACCTGTACGTAACCGATCCGCTGCACGAAACCGCCTATTTCGCAAATACGCCCACCAAGCAGGGGGCGAAGCTCGCGAGCGATGTCTTGTGCGACGCACCGG
The DNA here is from genome assembly GCA_029261905.1 of Deltaproteobacteria bacterium. Classification (GTDB taxonomy): domain Bacteria; phylum Myxococcota_A; class UBA9160; order UBA9160; family SMWR01; genus JAJDAM01. Next base: position 3,242 of record JAJDAM010000176.1, on the reverse strand, counting down.
TGCCGCGGATCGAGACGGTCACATTGGAAGATCCGCTGCCGGGCCGGTACCGCGTCGGAGTCGACTACCCGCGGCCGTGCGGCGACGATCGGGGCCCTGTCTCCTATGTCGTGTATTTCGACACACAGGGACGGCGTGAGACGCGACGCGGGTCGATCGCGCCGGGCGAGTTCCTGGCAATCGTGATGGAGGCTGACGTCGAGTGAGGCGACTCGGTCGGGAGAGTGGTGCGACGGACTCGGCGAACCGGGATCCGCGCCTAGCCGCCAAAACCTCCGGCGAGTCGGTCTTCGCTGGCGAGCGCGTCGATTCGATCGCGCAGCACGTTCTTCCATTCGGGGTGCGTCAGGATCCAGAACTGCTGCTTCTTGATCGCCTCAACCACCATGTCTGCGACGTCGGCCGGATCCATTCCCTTGCTGAGGATCTGGCGTGCGCCCTTCTGAAAACCTGCTTCTTGCGGGCTGTCCAAATGGGTCTTCGCTGATTGCGCGGGTCGATTGCGCGCGGCGTCGGCGATCTGGGTATTGATCGCGCCCGGGCACAAGACCGATGCGCCAATCGGCGAGCGGTCCGCTTCGAGTTCGCGGTGTAGCGTCTCCTGCAACGCGACGACGCCGAATTTCGACACATTGTAGGGCCCGATGACGGCCGCTGAGACCAGGCCCGCGGTCGAAGCGGTGCTGACGATGTGCCCCTCGCCGGCCTGTTTGATCAGCGGCAAGAAGGCCTTGATCCCATAGATCACGCTCCAGAGATTCACGCCCAGCACCCATTCCCAATCGGCGAGGCTGAGCGTTTCGATCGGGCCGCCCACGACGACGCCCGCATTGTTGTGCAACACGTGGACCGCGCCGAAAGCGTCGATGGTGCGATTCGCCAACGCTTCGACCTGCTCCCATTCGGACACATCCGTCGGAACGCCGATGACGCGATGCCCGTCCGCTTCGAGTTTCTCGACCGCGGCGGCAAGCGGATCTCGCTCGATGTCGGAAAGCACGACGTTCATGCCTTCGCGCGCAAATGCCGTCGCAGTCGCCAGGCCGATGCCACTCGCCGCGCCCGTGACGACCGCAGTCTTCCCCTGTAGTTGTTCCATCGTCGAACTCCCGCTGTATCGAATTGTCATTGGCCGACCGTGCAGCCGCCTAATGCGGGCTACTGCGCTGTATCGAGGCGCACGAGTGCAGGGTCGACTGCCCCGAGGGCGTCGGACGTCAACGCTTCGTCGGGTGCCATCTGCCGCGCAACCAGTGCCTGGTGAAAGAAGTGCGTGACCACCGCGTTCAGCAGCCGGTGAATTCGCTCTTCGGGTAGCTGCTCTGCATAGGGTTTGGTCGGCCGGGGCTGGTTCGGCCGGACGTTCGCTGCATGCATTCCGTGCAGCAGTTCGACGCCATCGCAGAAGTGGAAGTGATCTGCCCCCGCTACGCCGATGAGTGCCGACGACTTCGCCAGGCGCGCGAACAATGGACGGACACTCGTTTCGAGATCGACGAGCACGTCATCGATCCCGGCGACGATCAACGACGGCAGATCTCCCGCGAAGGGCAACTCGTCGGGCTCGAAAGCTTTGCGCCCGACGAAGGCTTCCGAGGCTGGCGCGAGACCGCACACCGCGCGCACCCGAGCGTCGCGACGCGGCATCTTCATCGCCGTCCAGCCGCCGAACGAGTGCCCCATGGCCCCGACCCGCTCGAGGTCGACTTCGGGCCACGGTCCGGACTGGGCTGCCACGGAATCGATGACCACGCCCAGATCCGTCGGGCGATGGCGGCGTGCCTCGAAGTGGACCTGCTTTCGCTCTTCCTCGGATCGCAGTTGGGCCATCTCGATGAAGGTATTGCCCGGGTGATCGGGTGCGGCGACGACGATGCCCCAACTGGCGAGGTGCGTCGTCAGAAAAGTGGATTGCTGGCGCAGGCCCGAATTACCGTGCGAGAACGCGATGAGCGGAAAGCGGCCGGGTGCGGCCGTCGCAGATTCGATGGCCGCGTGGGGGCGGTTCAGCGGATGGCTTGCGGGCGGCCCTTTGCTGCCAGCTGCTGCGGGATACCAGATATCTGTGACGAGATTGCGCTCGGGTTGATCGGGGTGAGACCACTGGGCCGTGGCGAGGCCGACCGGGTGCGGGCCGCGGGCGGCAAAGCCCTTCAACGGTTCGTTGCTCGGGGGTACGGACATGGGGATGCTGTAGTTCGCCGAGCCGCATTCGGCAACTCCCACGGCGCACTGTGCAACGAGGACGTCCCAGGGGAGGTTGCGTTGACGGGTGACAGCGCCACCGATAATCTGCCCGGCCATGCCGACCCCCTACCGTGCTGTGTTCTTCGACCTGGGCGGAACTCTCTTCAGCTACCGGGATGTCGGTCGCTGGACGTTCAGCGCACTGCTGGCTTCAGCGAAAAAGCTCGGGATCGACGCAGAGCCCAGAGATATCGGGCGCGCGTATCGCGACGCCAGCAATGCCGCCAACGAGCGATTCGTCGATCAGCCCTACTACCTGCACAGCGACCTGTTCCGCGAGACATTCACGCTGTTCGCCGACCGCCTCGGGGCCCGCGCTTCGCAGGATTTTCTCGACTATTCCATCGCCGCGCTGCGCGCCGCGTTGGTCGGAAACATGGCCCTGAGACCGGACTGCCTGGATACGCTGCGCGCCCTCAAGGCCAAAGGACTGTACTTGTCGATCGTCTCCAACATCGACGACGATTATCTGATGCCGATGGTGGCGGATTCCGGGCTCGATTCGATTCTCGATCATTGGACCAGCTCGGAGGAAGCGCGCTCCTGCAAGCCCGATCCGGGTTTCTTTCATTTGGCGCTGGAGAAGGCCGACTGCAGGCCAGAGCAGGTCCTGTTCGTCGGCGATTCACCGACGCACGATATCCAGGGTGCGAAGGGCGTCGGGATGACGGCCGCGCTGATCGTCGAAGGCGATGCCGGTCCTCCGCTGCAAGACGGTCGCGAGCCGACCCCCGCTGATCACGAAATCCGCGCGCTTTCCGATCTGATCGCGCTGGTGGAATGAAGATCGGTCCGAGCGACGAACACCGCGAGGCGAAGGCCCTGAGGGAAGCGTGAGGGAGTTCATCCCCGAGCATCTGGGCGAACTGACACCAGGATGGTTCACGTCCGTACTTCGCGAGCGCGGCCTGCTCGATCAGGGTCGCGTCGCGAATGTGAGCCACGAGATGCTCGGCGACGGCGAGGGGTTCCTCGGTGTGATCGCCCGCATGACG
>JAJDAM010000175.1 GCA_029261905.1 Deltaproteobacteria bacterium | reverse complement strand
GGATACGGTGGATGACTGCTCGGACAACTGCAGTGATGTCCTGAATCCCAGCCAGGACGACACCGATGCCGACGGGTGCGGGAACCTCTGCGACGCCGACTACGGACAGACGGGCATCACGAACTTCGCAGACTTCACGGCGTTTGCGGGCGCATTTCTGACCGCTGTGCCGAATAACAAGATCACAGAGCCGGTGGGGGGTGGAGCGCAGCTGAACTTCGGCGACTTTACGGTTTTCGTCGGCCAGTTCTTGTCGTCACCTGGTCCGTCGGGCACTACTACGGGTACGACTGCCTGCCCATAGGGGACATCGCACCGGGGTGCCGCGAACCAACGGGTGTCTACGCTTGCCATCTGGGCAAGGCGAGGTGACAGCATGGGATTCGAAAGAGTCACACTAGGCCGGACGGGACTCTCGGTGTCGCGTCTGGGTGTCGCTGCAAGTTACGGCACCGATGAAGCGATGGTCGAGGAAGCGGTGGACCGAGGCGTCAACTACTTGTGGTGGGGTGCACTGCGCACGAAGAAAATGGCGCAGGGGATTCGGGCAGTTGCGCGCAAGGGAAGAGAAGACCTCGTCGTCGTGATGCACGCGGTGTCACGCAAGCCCGCAACGATCTCGAAGCAGGTCGAAGACGCACTGTCACAGCTCGGCTTGGACTACCTCGACGCGGTACTGCTGGGCAATGTGAGCCACGAACCCGCACCCGAACTGATCGCGCAGGTCTCGAAACTGAAAGAGCAGGGGAAGCTGCGCTTCCTGGCGCTCTCCACCCACGTGCGACCGCTGATCGTGAAACTCGAGCGCGAGCGGCTGATTGACATCTATCACGTACGCTACAACGCAGCCCACCGAGGAGCCGAGACCGAGGTCTTCGATCACCTGCCCGAGCAGGGAGGCCCGGGCATGGTCACCTTTACGAGCAACCGCTGGGGCAGCCTGATCGACGCCGCGCGCATGCCCGCCGGCGAGCCCGCGCCGTCCGCCGCAGACTGCTGTCGCTTCGTGTTGTCTCACCCCCGCGTCCACGTGGCCTGCTGCGGCCCGGCGAACCTCGAAGAACTCAGGCAGAACCTCGAGTGCCTCGACGCGGGTCCGATGAGCGACGAAGAACTGGACCGCATGCGGCGCATCGGCCATCACGTGTACGAGAGCGGCGCCCCGTGGAAGGCCCAGCTGAGCTCGATCTCCCGCCTCGTATCACGACGCGTGCGCGGCGCGATCTTTGGCGCGGGTGGCTCAGCCGCGGATCCGCCTCCCTGAACGCAGCGCCGCCAGACACCCAACGGCCGTCAGTGTAAGCGCGATCGCGTCCGGTTCGGGGAGCACCTCTAGTCCGTCGACGCCGAAATCACCGATGATCATCTCGGGATTCACCCCGACCGCGATCGGCGCCGGGTCGTGGCGGAACCCGATGAGTTCCATGTTTGCGACCGCGTCGGCGAAACTGCCGGAGCCGCGAATCTGCGTCCAATTCCCCGCGTTCGTGGTGTCGACCGAGAACTCCGTCCAGCTGGTCGTCGGGTCGAACTCGGCGTTGCTCGTCCAGAGGTTGACGTTCACGACGCCAAGGAAGACGCGGATGCGGAGTGCCGTCTGCTGGACACCGGTATCGCGGAGGAAGAAACTGAAACCGGTCACGCCATCCAAAGGCAGGTTGCCGACGAGTTCCGGCGCGGTGTCGGCGCTGCAGCGGCTTACGAGATTGCCTAGTGTGGCCCGCGAGATCTCGAGGTACGGGTCACCACTACCCGTGATCCCGCCGGTCGCGATCCGCGTCGCGGGTACACCGAAGTCGAATCCGCCGTTGTCGAAGTCGAACTCCTCGACGAAGCCGGGCGTTGCAGCAGATGCCACCGCCCCGACCATCAAAATCGCCGAGGCCGACGACACCGCAAAGAAAACGAGAGTAAGCCAAAGCGCACCACTGAACTGCGCGCGATACGAGGCTTCAGAATCGATCGACATATTCAGGATTCCCTCCGGTGATTACGCTAACACAGGGGCGTCGCCTGGCGCCTGGGAACGTGTTCTTGCAACCGCCAGGCGTGCTACCAGCGCGCGGGAAGCGCATCGGGATGCCTCGCGTGTACGAAAGCGGCGCCCCGTGGAAGCCCCCTGGGTTGGATCTTCCGCCTCGTGTCACGACCGCGTGCGCGGCGCGATTTTGGCGCAGGTGGCTCAGCCGCGGATCCGCCTCCCTGAACGCAACGCCGCCAAGCAGGCGAGGGTCGCGATTGCCAGCGTGGTCGCGTCCGGTTCGGGCACGACTCGCACGTTGTCGATCTCGAGCTGGAAGGTCTCCAATGCCCCGGGCATTGTGCCGAAGCGCAACTCGATGCTGTCGATTTGCGTCAAGTCGATCGACGATGCGCCGTCGAGCAACGTCAGGTTGTCCACACCGACTTCGAATTCGAAGGTCTCGAAGCTCGAGGCCAGCTCACGGATGGTGGCGAACCAGAGGTGCGCGTCTTCAGCCTTGATGGTTGAGCCGATCGCCGAACCACGTTGAGCTGGTGAATCGATCTAGGAGATATGTCAGTTCATTCGGCTTGTGATTATTGGGTATCCCACACCGTGATAACATCGGGCACTTTCGGCCCACCGCTCGCTCTTCGGTGCGCGGTACGCGCCGACCTGGATCTGGAGCGACCGCGACATGGCTCTGAAAAAATCTGAACTCTACTCGTCTCTCTGGCAGAGCTGCGATGAGCTTCGGGGGGGCATGGATGCCAGCCAGTACAAGGATTATGTCCTCGTGCTGCTCTTCATCAAATACGTCAGCGACAAATATGCTGGCAAAACATACGCACCCATCACCATCCCGAAGGGTGCAAGCTTCAAAGACCTGGTCGCCCTCAAGGGCAAGAGCGACATCGGGGACCAGATCAACAAAAAGATCATTGCTCCGCTCACCAAGGCGAACGACCTCTCCGATTTCCCGGATTTCTACGACGCCGGCAAGCTCGGCAGCGGCAAGGAGATGGTCGAGCGGCTCACCAATCTCATTGCGATCTTCGAGAACCCGGCCCTCGACTTCTCGAAGAATCGAGCCGACGACGACGACATTCTGGGTGACGCCTACGAATACCTGATGCGGCATTTCGCGACCGAGAGCGGCAAGAGCAAGGGACAGTTCTACACCCCCGCCGAAGTCAGCCGCATCATGGCCAAGATCGTCGGCATTCGCGAAGCCAAGACCAGCGCCAAGACGACCGTCTACGATCCGACTTGTGGCTCGGGCTCGCTGTTACTCAAAGTCGGCGAGGAAGCCCGCACGGATGTGACGCTCTACGGCCAGGAGAAAGACGGAGCGACGAGCGGCCTCGCGCGGATGAACATGATTCTGCACGACAACCCCACCGCGCTGGTCGCGCAGGGCAACACATTGTCCGATCCGAAATTCATGGACGGCAGCACGCTCAAGACCTTCGACTTCGTCGTTGCCAATCCGCCCTTTTCCGACAAGCGCTGGAGCACGGGGATCGATCCACTCAACGACCCCTTCGACCGATTCGAGTCGTTCGGTACACCACCTGGCAAGCAAGGCGACTACGCCTATTTGCTTCACATCATTCGCTCGCTCAAGAGCACGGGCAAGGGCGCCTGCATCCTGCCCCACGGTGTGCTCTTCCGTGGCAACGCCGAGGCCGAGATCCGTCGCAACCTCGTCCGCAAGCACTACATCAAGGGCATCATTGGCCTCCCCGCGAACCTCTTCTACGGGACGGGAATACCCGCCTGCATCGTCGTCGTCGACAAGGACGGCGCGGCGGAGCGCAACGGCATCTTCATGATCGACGCGAGCGCCGGCTTTCAAAAGGACGGCCCGAAAAATCGGCTGCGGAGCCAGGACCTCCACAAGATCGTCGATGTCTTCAACAATGAAACAGACGTCCCGAAATACGCCCGCCTGGTCCCCTTCGACGAGATCAAAAAAAACGACTTCAACCTGAATCTCCCGCGTTACATCGACAGCCAGACACCCGAAGACTTGCAAGACATCGCGGGCCACCTGCAAGGCGGCATCCCCGTCGCCGACGTAGACGCGCTCGAACGTTACTGGGAAATCTGTCCGGGACTTCGCAAGAGCCTGTTCAAGAAGAACCGCGCGGGTTTCGTCGACCTTTCGGTCGAGAAACCCGAGATCAAGTCCGCGATCTACGAGCATCCCGAGTTCGCGTCGTTTCTCGAGGGCATGACGGCGCATTTCACGGCGTGGCGAAACAAACGGGCCACAACCCTGAAGTCCCTGAAAGCGGGCTCGCATCCGAAAGAGATCATCGCCGAACTCTCGGAAGACCTGCTCGCCTACTACACCAACAAGCCGCTCGTCGATCCCTATGACGTTTATCAACACTTGATGGAGTACTGGGCCGAGACGATGCAGGACGATTGCTATTTGATCGCAGCGGACGATTGGACGGCAAAGACCTATCGGGTCCTCGTCGAGGACAAGAAGGGCAAGCTGAAGGACAAGGGCTGGACCTGCGACCTCGTCCCGAAATCGCTCATCGTCGATCGCTACTTCGAAAAAGAACGTGCGAAGATCGACACGCTCACCGGCGAGCTCGAGAGCCTGGCCGCGCGCCGTGCCGAGCTGGAAGAAGAACACGGCAGCGAAGAAGGCGCGTTTGGCGAACTCGAAAAGATTGGGAAGCCGGCCGTCACGGCGCGACTCAAAGAGATCAAAGGCGACGCGGACGTAAAGGACGAAGTGGCCGTGCTGAAAGACTGGCTGAAGCTCTCGGAAGAGGAGTCCGCCCTGAAAAAACAAGCCAAGGCCGCCGAAGCCGAACTCGACACCCTCGCCTACGAGAAGTATCCGAAGCTCACCGAGGCCGACATCAAAAGGCTCGTCGTGGACGACAAATGGCTCGCGGCGCTCGAGGGCGCGATCTCGGGAGAGATGGACCGGGTGAGCCAGGGGCTGACCCAACGAGTGAAGGAATTGGCCGAGCGCTACGAGACCCCGCTGCCGGAGATGACTGAGCGAGTGGCGGAGCTGGAAGCCAAGGTAAATGGGCATCTTGCAAAGATGGGGTTCACGGTCTGACGCAAGAACGCATAGGGACGCTTCTCAGCTATTCTTGTTAAAGATATAGTAATATTTCTTTAACAAGACTATTCCTTGTTCAAGGGTTTCTCAGCATGGATCGTGACCGGACCGGAGAGTATGGGCAGACGGAGGTCGCGGGCGAGACGTTCCGCGCCTTCATTCCCGCGCCGCTCCCGCCCGCTCCGGCGCTCGATCTCGGGGGCGAGCGGCAGACGCTGCTCGAACGCGCGACGCTGGCGATCGGCCGGCTCGACAGCGTCGGGATGCTGCTCCCCGACCCGCAGCTCTTCCTTTACGCCTATGTGCGCCGCGAGGCCGTGCTCTCTTCCCAGATCGAGGGGACCCAGTCTTCCCTCTCGGACCTGCTGCTATTCGAACTCGACGAAGTGCCCGGAGCCCCGGTCGACGACGTGGTGGAAGTCTCGAACTACGTGGCCGCGCTCGACCACGGCATGGAGCGCCTGCGCGGCGGCTTCCCGCTCAGCAATCGCTTGCTTCGCGAGATGCACGCTCGGCTGCTGGCCGGCGCACGCGGTAGCCAAAAATCGCCGGGCGAGTTTCGGGCGACCCAAAACTGGATCGGCGGAACCCGTCCCGGTAATGCGCACTTCGTCCCGCCGCCCCCCGCTGAAGTCGAGCCCTGCATGGCCGCCCTCGAAGCGTTCCTGCACGGCAAGACGACGCAAGGAGGAAACCTCGAGCCGAGCCCGACCCTCATCAAGGCCGCGCTCGCCCACGTCCAATTCGAGACGATCCATCCTTTCCTGGACGGCAACGGCCGCCTTGGCCGACTCTTGATCGCGCTGCTCTTGCACGAAAGCGAGATCCTCGCCCAGCCGCTCCTCTACCTGAGCCTCTACTTGAAGCAACATCGCAGCGCCTACTACGAGCGGCTCGACCGCGTGAGAAGCCACGGCGATTGGGAAGCCTGGATCGAGTTCTTCCTCGAAGGCGTCGCGCAGACCGCACAGGGCGCCGTCGATACAGCGCAGCGTCTGGCGGCGCTATTCCAAGCCGACACCCAACGGACGCAATCCGCGGGGCGCGGCGCAGCGAGTGCGCTTCGTCTTCTGGACGCGCTTCGCGCCCGCCCCGTAAGCAACCTCGGCAGCCTCAGCCAGCAAACCGGAATGAGCTTCCCGACAGCTTCGAAGGCGATGCAGCAATTGATCGAATTGGGAATCGCGAGAGAGCTGACGGGGCAACGGCGCAACCGCGTGTTCGTGTATGACGCCTATCTCGGGATCTTGAATGAAGGGGGAGAGCCGCTGTGAAGGCTGGATATAAGCAGACCGAGGTGGGGGTGATTCCGGAAGATTGGGAGGTCGAACCTCTTCATTCCCTCGCTGAGAAGATCATGGTAGGCATCGCCAGCGCGGCAACTCACGCGTACCGCAAGCAAGGCGTAGTGATGTTTCGAAATCAGAACATTAAACCTGGATATCTCGACGACGCCGATATCCTCCACATCGACGAAACGTACGAACAGACGTATCGAAACAAGCGGCTAGCCGCAGGAGACTTGTTGACCGCGAGAACAGGTTATCCAGGAACGACTAGCATTGTGCCGCCGCAGTACGATGGGGCGCAGAGCTTTACAACGCTCATTACCCGCCCGCGAAAAAGTCTTATCGACTCTGAATATCTCTGCTGCTTTATCAATTCCGAAGTAGGGCAAGCATACTTCGAACAAAACCAAATCGGTGGCGGCCAAAAAAACGTCAATGCGGGATCTCTAAAGCACCTTGCAGTCCCGGTCCCCCCCACCAAAGCCGAACAAGAAGCCATCGCCGAGGCGCTTGGTGATGCGGATGCCCTCATCGAATCCCTGGAGCGGCTCCTCGCCAAGAAGCGCCAGCTCAAACAAGGCACCATGCAGGAACTGCTGACCGGAAAGAGACGCCTACCGGGCTTTGAAGTAAACCCAGGCTACAAGCAGACCGAGGTGGGGGTGATTCCGGAGGATTGGAACGTGGCGAACCTGGCGTCGCTGGCCGACATCCGTAGCGGGGGAACCCCAAGCACAGCGCAGTCTCAATTCTGGGACGGCGACATATTGTGGTGCACGCCGACGGATATTACCGGGCTGGCGGGTTTTAAGTATCTGAGCGACACGTGCCGAAAGATCTCGCGGTTGGGGTTGAAAACGAGTTCAGCGGAAATGATACAGGCAAACTCAGTGGTGATGACCTCTCGGGCGACAATCGGGGAGTGTGCAATTAACCAAGTTCCGGTCACGACCAACCAAGGTTTCAAGAACTTCGTCCCATTCGAAAATGTGAATGTGGATTTTCTCTACTACCTGCTGGTCACACAGAAGCAGAAATTCGTCAGCCTTTGTGGCGGCAGTACCTTCCTTGAGATCGGAAAGAGCCAACTTGCAGTCTTCAAGGTGCCTTTGCCCACAACAAAGGCCGAGCAGACCGCCGTTGCCAAGATTCTCTCTGATATGGACGGCGGTATCGACGCGCTGGAGGCCAAGCTCTCCAAAGCCCGCCACATCAAGCAAGGCATGATGCAAGAGCTCCTCACGGGAAGGATCCGCCTCGTATGAAGATCTCAACCGTCCTCGACCACATCGATAGCGGCCACATGGCGCT
>JAJDAM010000174.1 GCA_029261905.1 Deltaproteobacteria bacterium | reverse complement strand
CCTGTGCGGCCTGCATCGATGTCTGTGATTCGGTGATGGACCGAATGGGCTACGCGCCCGGGTTGATCCGCTACAGCTCGGAGAATCGGATCGAAAACCAGCAGAGCACGAAACGCCGCCCCCGCCTGTGGGGCTACGGGGCGATGCTCGCCGCTGTGGCGGCGATACTGCTCGGCTCGTTGTGGAATCGCGTGCCTCTCGAGATCGACGTCATTCGCGACCGCAACCGGATGTATCGCGAATTCTGGGATGGATCGGTCGAAAACGTCTACACATTGAAGGTGATGAACCGCGAAACCCGCGACCGCGTGTACCAGATCGGGGTCGCGGGCGAATTCGCACTCGAACTCGATACGGGTTTCGAATCGAACGAAATCGAAGTTCCGGCCGGAGGGCAGGCTTCGATTCCGGCACGGGTCCGCGTGCGCAGCTGGGAACAGCAGAAGGCGCAGCAGCCGATCCGCTTTACCGTCACCACCGTCGATGACCCCCGGGTCGAAGTCGAAGAACGCAGTCGATTCGTGCATCCCGGAAAATCACCGTGAGCGCCAAGCCGCTGCCGAGTGCGCCGCCCCCGAGCCCGTTGAAGTGGTATCGCTTCTTCTGGCCGTGGTTCATCGTCGTACTTCTCGGAACGACCGTCGTATCGGGAATCTGGACGGCGATCATCGCATTCCAGAATGCGGACCCACTCGTGCGCGACGACTATTATCGCGAGGGTGTGGCGATCAATCGGCGGCTTTCGGGCGAGAAATTGGCTCGCCGCCTCGGAGTCCACGCGACGCTGCGGATCGTTGGCGAGTCTGTCTCGGTCGAGATCGATTCCGGCGGGCCCGATCAGCTCGAGGGCGTGCTTCTGCAACTCAGCCATGCGACGCTGCAGCAACGCGACCGCGAGGTCCTGCTGCGTCGCGGCGATTTCGGGTCGTTCGAAGGCGTTGTCGCCGGGCTTTCGACAGGACGCTTCTATGCGACGCTGCGGCCCGATGGCGCTGGGACCGACCCGTGGCGACTCGCCAGAGCAATCGCACTGCCCGCGTCGGGCGAGTTCGAGTTCTCTCCCCGGTGAACGCCACAGTGAATGCTGAGCACGGTTCACCCGCGGCAGCCTGCTTCCATTGCGGGCTGCCGGTTCCCGGAGATTCTCCCTACACATCCAACATTCAAGGTGCCGAGCGTGCGATGTGTTGTGCGGGTTGCCAGGCCGTCAGTGAAATGATCGTGAGCCTGGGACTCGAGGCGTTCTACGAACGCCGAGAAGGGGTGTCACAGCGACGCGAGGCTGCGTTGCCCGACCCGCTGGAACGCTTGTTGGCCTTCGACGATCCCGAACTGCAACGCGAGTTCGTGAAGACCGAAGGCGACGATCGTGTCGCGACGTTTTCGATCGACGGGATGCGTTGTGCGGCCTGCGCGTGGTTGATCGAGCGCAGCCTGGCGGAACAACCCGGCGTTCGTTCGGTGCAGGTGGGGATGGCGACGCCGCGTGCGCGGGTGACCTGGGATCCCGATCGCACATCCGTGAGTGTTCTGCTGCGAGCCGTATCGGAGATCGGGTACGCGGCCCGCCCTGACCTTCCGGACGAAAACGACGACCGCGAGGCTGCACTCGGTCGGCAAGAACTCCGCAGGCTCGGGGTGGCTGGCCTCGGCGCAATGCAGGTCATGATGTACGCGGTCGCGCTCTACGCTGGAGCGCTGCAGGGTATCGAAACCGAGTACCGCAGCTTCCTGCGAGGCGTGAGCTGGCTCGTCGCGACGATCGTCGTATTGTACGCGGCTCGGCCATTTTTCGAGCGAGCGTGGCGAGACCTGCGTGTGCTTCGGCCCGGGATGGACGTTCCCGTGGCGCTCGCGATCGGCGGCGCGTACCTGGCGAGCACTGCAGCCACCTGGACCGGCAGCGGCGAAGTGTATTTCGACTCAGTGTGCATGTTCACGTTCTTTCTCGGCCTCGGGCGCATGGTCGAACGCCGCGCGCGTTCCCGCTGCGAGACGACCGTTCGAACGCTGCTTCGAAACGTGCCGGAAACCGCACGCAGAATCGAAGACGATGGAGAGCGCTGGATTCCACGACGCCAGCTGGAACCGGGCGACCGCGTGATCGTCTCGCCGGGAGAGACGATCCCGGCCGACGGCATCATCGTAGAGGGTTCGAGTTCACTGAGCGAAGCGCTGATCTCCGGAGAGTCCTCGCCGGTTGCCCGCCATCTCGGTGATGCAGTGATCGGTGGAAGCCAGAACATCGAAAGTCCGCTGGTGGTATCCATCACGCGGGTGGGTGCCGACAGCACGTTGGCTGCGATCGCCTCACTGCTCGACCGTGCGCAGTTCGAAAAAATTCGCATCGCGCAGGTGGCAGACCAGGTCGCGCGGTACTTCGTCGTCGGCATTTTGGTCCTGACACTCGTGGTCGGATCGGTCTGGTGGCAGATCGCCGGGGCCGGAGCCCTGTGGGTCGTTCTGTCGCTCCTGGTCGTCACTTGCCCGTGTGCGTTGTCGCTGGCTACACCGGTCGCGCTCGCTACAGCGACTCATGCCCTGGCGCAGAGAGGCTTCCTGGTAACCCGCGGGCATACACTCGAGACGCTGGCACGTGTGAATCGGGTCGTATTCGACAAGACCGGAACGCTGACGACCGGGGCTCCGGAGATCGGGTCTGTCGTGATGGTTTCCAATATCGGTGCTGCAGAAGCGATCGCACGCTGCACTGCGTTGGAGACACGCTCCAATCATCCGCTCGCGCGCGCGTTCCGCGACGCGAGCGACCCGTCGAGCGTCGCGCCGCGCGAGGCCATCAACTTCGAGAGCGTGTCGGGTTGCGGTGTATCCGCCCGATTGGACGGCGTGACTCATCGGCTGGGTCGGCCGGATTGGGTGTCCGCGATATTCTCCGGCGAATGCAGCGAAGCCAAACTCGAGCCGCCGATCGGTGAGCAGAGCTGGGTACTTCTCGGCGATCCGTCGGGCCCGCTCGCCTGGATCGGCATCAAATTCGAACTGCGCAACGATTCCGAAGCAGTGGTGCGCTGGCTCATCGAAGACGACCTCGACGTGACTCTCTTGAGTGGCGATCCATCGCTGACCGAGGTGAACCGCGTGGCGGAATTCCTCGGAATCGACCATGTCGTCGGGGGCGCGACACCTGCAGAAAAGCTCGACTGCCTCCGCGCACTCCAGCGCGACGGCGACGTGGTCGCAGCCGTCGGAGATGGCGTCAACGATGCACCACTACTCGCCAGCGCCGCGGTCTCGGTCGCGATGGGCGGAGGCACGGATCTGTCACGAACGACCGCCGACGCGGTATTGCTGGGAGATCGCCTGGATTCCCTCGTCGACGCGATCCAATTGGCTCGGCGCACGCGTCGCATCATCTACCAGAATCTCGGCTGGGCGGCGCTGTACAATGCCGCGGCCGTTCCGCTCGCGGCGATCGGCGCGGTCCCCCCCTACCTGGCTGCAATTGGCATGTCCGCCAGTTCGCTGCTGGTGGTGTGCAACTCCCTTCGACTCGGCCGACCGGTGCGGTCCAACCGATGAACATCGTCTTCGTTCTCGTTCCGTTGGGCCTGATGCTTCTCGCGCTGGCCGGCTGGGCATTCCTGTGGGCCGTCAACCACGAGCAGTTCGAAGAACTCGACCGTGCGGCTCAGAGCATCTTGTTCGAAGACGCCGACGACCAACTCGGACCGCCGGCATCCGAGCGAGCCCCTGAGCCGTAGCTGGTGGACGGGCTAGAAGCACCCGCTTTCGGTGCCACGTTTCTGCTCGGCCTGTTCGGCAGCGTGCACTGCCTCGGAATGTGTGGAGGGATTGCGGCCGCATTGTCACAGCGCGGCTCCGGAACTCACTCGTTCGGATCCGCGATCACCGAGCCCATCCTCTACAACACGGCGCGTATCACGAGCTATGCGATGGTCGGTGCGATTGCAGGAGGCTTTGGGCAGGGATTGGGTTGGCTCATCGGCCCGGCGTTCGTCACGGGCACACGGGTCGTACTCGGGCTCTGGTTCGTCGCTCTCGGATTGCAGTTGTCGGGCGTGTGTCGGCCCTTCGCGCGACTGGAGAAATTCGGCCTCGCGGTCTGGCGTCGGCTCGCACCGGTCGCCAAGCGCTTTGATCGTTTCGGACCGCGCGCGCGCTCGATGCTTCTGGGGGCGATTTGGGGATGGCTGCCCTGCGGGCTCGTCTATGCAGCCGCCGTGGGAGCTGCGGTGACCGGTTCCGCTGCACAGGGTGCCGCTTTGATGTTCGCATTCGGGCTCGGAACACTGCCGCTGATGATCGCGTCCGGCATAGCCGCAGACGGATTGGCCGGATGGGCGAACGCGCGTCACGCACGCCGTGCTGCGGCCGTGTTGCTGGTGACTGCGGGAATCTGGACGATGGTCGGCGCGATGCCAATGGCCGGACAGGGTGCCCATCGCCACCCCTCCGACCCGACTGACCATGCAGACCACGGCGCCCACCTCGCCGGCGACGGCTGATTCAGGTTCGGGCTCGAATCGGCCGAGAGACATCGGGGACGAGACATCGAGACATCGAGAGCGAGACGATGGCTGATTCGACCACACACCCGCGGATATTCATGCACTTCGTGGATCGAGACGACCTCGCGGCGGAAATCGAAGGCAACCTGATCTCTGGGCGGGCGTTCGTCACCGGTGATCAGGAGGTCACAGAGCGGCAGAGCTGCCTGTTGGTGTTGATTCATCCGGAAACGGAAGAGTCACTCGAACTCTGCGCGCAAGCCGTTTACGTGAAGACCGATGAACCGGGTGCCGGCGTCGGTCTCGAACTGGCCAGTTTCGATCCGGAATCCCTGGATCGGCTGCGGTCGTTCGCCCGAAGCAAGAGCAAGAAAGAGGCCGGGGCTACGACTGAAGCCGGCGATCTATACACCCGCGTACGACACTACACGGCCGCGGAACAGCTTCGCGCCGCACGAGAAGGGGATCTTCGCGAGCGCGTCGCCCTCGAGCAGATCTACGGAAAAGCCGTCTGGGAAGTGCTGTTGCGCAACCCGCGCATCACCGCTCCCGAAATCATTCGCATCTCCCGCACCCCGAAGCTCCCAAAGCAGCTCGTCGAGGTCATCACCAACAACGCCTCGTGGCTCGCGGTGAGCACACTGCGCCGTTCGCTGCTGATGAACCCTCGCGTGACGGGTGCGTGCCTGGATAAAGTCCTTCGCGCCACGCCACGCGCGGAGCTCACTCTGATTGCCAAGCAATCCAGCTATCCAATGAACGTCCGGCAGGCGATCAAGAGAATTCAGGGGCGCTGAATGCGCCCAACCCCACCGACGAGTTCGACTCGCGATCACACAATCAAACCGGAAGACGGTCGATTCATGATCAACTGTTCGTGGATCTGCGCTCCACTCGCCCCATCGTCGCTAGAGAACGTCACGACCGAGAGCGGCTCCGGAAGAAGTCCCAGATGCTCCAGCAGCCAGACGCCGTGGCCAGTCGCATCTACATTCAAGATGATTCCGTCGACGTCGTACGGGCGACTCAGAACGAACATCAACGCGACGTGTGCATCACCGAAGGAAACCACGCTGTGCCCACCATCGCGCAAGCACGCGCTGAGGGTCACCCGCGCCATCTCTTCGGGCTCGTAGACCAGGACCTTCATACGCCCCCCACGACCAGCCGCTGTTTCACGGCCCCCGCTTCCCTATCCCGTGATGATCCGGACGAACCAGACAGCCCCTCCGATTGCCAGCGTCGCCAACGCTCCGAAGTAGCCGACCAGGAGCGACGCGATACAGAAATTCACCGCTTTCTCGATTCCCGACATGGCGGGTTCCGGGGCGCGGGTGCATTGGCGCTCCCGGCGCTCGGCTGTTGCCAGATCGGACAACTGCAACCCGAACCGATTGCCGCCGCCTCGCCTCACGACCGAACCACTCATTCGACCAAACCGACGCGCTTCACAGTCTTGGCGGGAAGCATGAAATTCACGACAGCCGCCTGCTCGCGGACATCCGCGGTGACCGAGGCAATGGCCTCGACGAGTTCGCCCAGGGTCACGACCCACTTCGGCCAGCTCGCACCCGGAGAACGCCCGGACGGCGATCGATCCGAGGTGGCGGTGGGGATCGCTGGAGCTCGTGCCCGTACGGACGCGACCCTGGGGACAGAGCGCGCCGCGAGGTCTCGCCCGATTCCCGAGTTGCAGGCCCCCCCGCCTCGGATCATCGGATCTTCGACCATCATTTCGGTGCCCTCCTCGGAACTCGCAGTTGGATTATCCGGCCATCGCAGGGCTACGACGATCCTCAGGTTCGGGTATTCAGTCCCCCGATTGGACGTAGTCGGCTTGCCGGCACGGGCTTCGGCCAGGGAGTGCAGCACGCCTCGCCTGGCGGCTGCTCCGGGAAGAACAGCTGTTCGCTACCTGAACTTGCTGAGAGAAATCCCGCAAGCAGGGGATGGCTTCGACCGGACGTTCCGCCCCATCCTGTGGCTCGACGCCACAGGATTTCCCAGGCGACGGACATGCGAGTTGGAAGGAGCCCCCGATGAGAATTCCTGTACCGGTCGTGTTGATCGCGAGTGTCTCGCCGGACGACGGCCTGAGACTCGAAACGAAGCTGAACGGCTCTGGCTGGGACCTTCAGCAGGTCGGGAATGCCCACGATGCCGCACGACGGCTGAACGGAAATGGGAACGGCGCCGTGCTCGTGATCGACTCGGGACTGCTCGAGATGGCTCATGACGGCCAGTGGCGCGAGCTTCAGAGGCGTTATCCCAATTTGGGTACCGTTGTCCGGTGCCTTCTCCCGCTGGCCAAGACCGGGGCCGAGCCCGCAATCCGGAAGTCCGGCCGGACGAATGGCAGTTCGACCTTCCGGGTACACCCGGACGACGCGGAAGGCGTGGGCCAGGCGGTCCGCTCCCTTTCTGTGTCAGGTGTGGGTTCGAAGTGACCCGCTAGGGGGCACACTCCTGCCTGCCAGGCGCACGATACGCTCCTACGTGGTCGGCATTGCACTTGCATGACCGCCGGTCATGTGCGCTGTGCGAATTCTCGTCGTGGACGACGACCCTTCGATGGGAGAACTCCTTCGAGACCAGCTGGCATTTTGGGGCTGCGACGCAGTGCGCGCCGGAGGGGTCGACGAAGCGCTCGCGAGAATGACCGAAGGGATCTTTCAAGCCGTCGTGAGCGATCTCCACATGCCGCCCGCGAACGGTTTCATGTTGCTGGCGGCAGTCTGCGATCGATGGCCGGGTATTCCGGTTGTTCTCATGAGCGCGTTCCCGGCGCCGGATACCGAGAAGCAGGCGCTCGAAGCCGGGGCTGCGGGATTCCTCGCGAAGCCATTTCCGATGGATGAATTTCGGGAAGTTCTCGATCGTGCGCTTGCACCGATCGAGGTGGGCCGAAAAGCAGACGGTGTACAGTAAGATGAATGGCTCGAGGCGAGCCGCTCGCCTTCGATCCGAACCCAGCCGGTGGGATCTGGAGAGAAGCCAATGGCCATGAGTCCCACTCCACGCATCCTACTCGTTGACGATCACCAGATGATGCGCGAGGGACTCCGCGCTGTGCTGGAAAGAAATGATGCCTACTCGGTCGTCGGCGAGGCGAGTAACGGCAGAGAAGCCGTACGGCTGGCCGAGCATCTGAAACCAGACCTCGTCGTGATGGA
>JAJDAM010000173.1 GCA_029261905.1 Deltaproteobacteria bacterium | reverse complement strand
ACCTGCGGCTCGCGGGTTTTCGCAAAGCCGAGCGTCTGTTTGCACGGGTGGCTCGGGGCGAGATCCGCAATGCCGACCTCTACACGAACTGGGGCAACGCCGCGCTACAGGCGGAGCATCTGGGAACAGCGGTGCTCGCATACCGTCGCGCGCTCGCGCTCGATCCGGATTTCCCGCGCGCGGTGCAGAACCTCGAACACGCGCGAACCCTGTTGCCCGAGTGGGTTCCGCGACCGGCCAGTCACGGGTTGCTCGATACGTTCTTCCTTTGGCACCGGACCCTGTCGCGCGCGGAGCGATCGCTGGGCGCGGCTCTGGCATTCGCAGCCGCCGGCGTGTTGGTCGCGCTCGGGTTGCGGTTCGCGAAGCCCGGCAACAACGTCGCCCGCAACGCCGCCGTACTTCCCGCGCTGATCTGGGTTGTGCTGGTGGCCTCCGTGGTGGTCGATTCACAGGCGGATGCGCGAGACGGAGCCGTGTTGATCGCGGACGAAACGGTCGCTCGAGCGGCCGACTCGGCGCTCGCACCGCAGACTCTCCCAGCACCCCTACCCGGAGGCGTCGAGGTCGAAATTCTCGAAGTGCGGTCGCCCTGGTTGCGAATCCGACTGGCCAACGGCCGGGACGCCTGGGTTCCGGAATCGGCTGCGGTTCGAGTTTCCGAGCCTGTGGCTTCTACCGAAGCCACGCCGGAAGCGGGCTGACCCTCATCGCGCGCCGGTCCGTCCGGTGGTCATTGGCCCGAATCCCTCCAACAAGCTGGTAGAATTCCGGGATGCGGTGTCTTCGATTTCGGCCGGTGTTCTGGGGTGCCGCCATCGCGCTCGCATTGTCGCTTCCCGCTGCAGCAGACATGCCCGCTCCGGTCTTTCAGACCGTCCGCGCGCCCGCGCGAAACTACTCCGATGCCAATGCGCCACGTCGGGGCAGCTTCCTGGTCGCTAGCCGCCAGTCGATCGGGCCGTTCTTCTTTCAAACCGTCGTGCTGCTGCTGGGCGCCGATCCCGAAGGCGCAGTCGGTCTCGTCATCAACCGACCGACCGCGCTTCCCGTTTCGGCGCTGTTTCCCAACATGGCCGAGGTGCAGCAGCGAACCGATCCCGCCTATTTCGGAGGGCCGGTCGAACCGAATCGGGTGATGGTGTTGATCGAATCGGACGCCGCGCCGACCGATTCGCTCGAGGTGATCGACAAGGTCTTTGCATCCCGCAGCCTCGAATCACTGCAGAATATGGTCAAGGCGAACGGTTCCGCGTTGCGGTTCCGCGCCTACGTCGGATACGCGGGGTGGGGGCCCGGCCAACTGGAGGCCGAGATCGCGCTCGGCAACTGGCACGTCGACTCCGGTGACGCGAAGGCGATCTTCGACATGCCAACCGATGAGGTCTGGCCGAAGTTCATCCAACGCAACACGGGTGTGCAAGCGCGGCGGTAGGCCCCGACCGGTCGCGTGGTCGCCGGGTCGGCTAGCGACGGATGCTGCGGTCGAACCGCTTCATCATCCAGCCGAGCACGGCGACGTGTACGACGAGCCCGACTGCGATCGTCGCCCAGTAGCCGTCGGCACCCTCGCTGGCCAGCCAGAACGCCTTGAGTGGCCAGAACGGCGGGAATACACCGGCGATGAACTGCCACGGTGGGTCGAGGAAATAGGCGGCCACCGGGATCAGCATGATGTTTCCGACGGTCTTCGCGAACGCAAAGCCCTGGACCTTGTTCTCGCACATACCGGCCATCAACAGCGTCATGATCGGCGTCTCGATCGCGTACAGCAGCGCGATCGGTGCGAGCTGGTACCAGGGCAGCGGTACGATTTCGGCTACGACGAGCACGGCAAACGCGATCACACTGGAGCCGAGCATCGGTACACCGATCCGATAGCCGAGATAGCCCTCGATCGACATCGGCGTGACGAGCAGCGCGCGCAGCGTTCCGTCGTCGCGCTCGTCGAGCAGCATGAATCCGAGCACCTGCCCGAGGATCAGCGGGACCATCAGCACGACCAGGTAGCTGGTGATCAATGTGTGGTAGGGCGTGAGGTCGAACTCCTGCGAACTCATCAACCAATCGGTCAGCGCCGGCAAGCCCCACTGCAGAACGCCCACCAGGATCAGCGGAATCAGCAGGATCCAACGCAGAAACGAGTCGCGCCGGATCGTTTTGGCGTCGATCGGTCCGAGGGTTCTGAAGACCGCAACGGGGTTCACGGGCGCACCCCCTGGCCGCGGATCACGAACCGCACGAATGCGCGCTGCGCGATGCGGTACAACACGGCGATCGTCAAACCGCAGTAGCCGACGGCGTACACCCACTCGATCGCCGATAGTGGCCGAATGGCGGCTTCGATCCACACGAGCATCGCGCGCACCGGGTGTGCGTACAGGATCGGGTGCTCGACGATTCCCAACGAGGCGAGAACCGGAATCTGCCACAGCACGTTCAGGCCGACTGCCGGAAAGAGCAGGGCGGTGATCGAGTCGTATCGGACCACGACCGCGAACCCGAACAACACGTAGGCGACCGACGACGCGATGATGCCCGTCACGAGCGGCAGTAGCGCGATGGGGCCCGGGTAGGCGATCGCGACGATCAGCACGGTCTCGACCAGCGCCAGCATCGTCAGCGTGAAGACTTTCGAAGCGAGGTACTCGCCGGTGCGCAGTGGCGTCACGACCAGTGCTTCCAACGTTCCGTCGTCTTTTTCGAACAGGACCATCGCCGCTGCGAAAAAAAAGGCAGTGACGGTCAGGTTTCCCAACACGAAGGTGGGAACGGCGAAGCCCATCGCCGACAGGTCCAGCGGCCACACCAATACGGAAAACGTCACGAGAACGACGACCCCCGCCGCGACCAGGCCGAAACGCCACTGCAACAGAAAATCGCCTCGGATCGCGGTCGCCAAGCGGCTCACGTCAGCCGCCGGCCGGTGACATCGATGAACACCTGCTCGAGCGTGGTCTCCTGCGTGTGAAGGGTCTCGATGTCGGAGCTCTTGAGCCGCTGCGCGAACTCGGCGTTGTCACCGATTCCCGCCAGCGGGTAATCGACACTCTCGAGTCCGTCGGTCGTCCGGTATTCGACACGCACTTCGCGTCGGCCGTGTTCGAGCTTGAGAGCGCGCGGCGCATCGATGCAGCGCAGTTCCCCATCGACGATGAACGCGACCCGATCGCAGAGTTGGTCTGCGACCATCATGTCGTGGGTGGTCAGAAAGACGGTCGCACCCGCGTCGCGAACCGAGCGGATGATTTCTTTGATGTTCTGTGCGTTGACGGGGTCGAGGCCTGCTGTCGGCTCGTCCAGGAACAGCAGCTTGGGCCGGTTGAGCAGGGCTCGGACGAAGCCCAGACGCACTTTCATGCCCTTGGAGAATTGCGATACCCGAAGCGAGGCTTCGTTTTCCAGGCCGACCCGCTCGAGCAGGGCTTCGGGCTTCTCGTTCGGCTCGGCGAACAGGCCCGCGAAGTAGCGAAGGTTCTCGAGCGCGCTGAGCTTCTGGTAGAGGTTGGGCACTTCGAACGAGACGCCGACGTTCTCGTAGAAATCTGACTTCCAATCGCGCAGATCGCGGCCGAGTACGATCACCCGCCCGCGGTAATCCCGCAGCAGGCCCGTCAGCACCTTCTGTGTCGTGCTCTTGCCGGCACCGCTGGGGCCCAGGAAGCCGAAGATCTCGCCACGATTCACTTCGAAGTTCAGACCACTCACGGTCGGAGCCGTGGTGGCTGGATAACTGAACTCGAGATCTCGGACGTCGATCATGCCCCACTCGATGACTGCGGTTCCCGATGGGCGCGCTGCTTGTACGATAGTGCGGGTCGCACACGGGCGCCGGGTTGCGGGTGCGGAGGGAATCGACTCCGAATTTTCGTATCCTATCTGCTCGTGCCCGGACTCAGGTCCGGGTTCAGATCCGGAAAAGGATCCAGAAACGGACCGCGGATACGAGATCGGAGGGAACCGTGCTCGAACTCTATCACCATCTCATTTCAACCTGCTCGCAGAAGGTCCGGCTGGTTCTCGCCGAAAAGGATCTCGAGTTCGTGTCACACGAAATCGATCTGGTCGCCGGCGAACAGCACGATCCCGACTACGTGAAGCTCAACCCGAACCACGTCGTGCCGACACTGATCCATGACGGTCGGGTCTTGATCGAGTCGACGCTGATCAACGAATACCTCGAGGATGCTTTCCCCGCGCCTGCTGTTCGTCCATCGCAGCTGGCAGACCGACATGCGATGCGGATGTGGACCCGGCGCGTCGATGACAAGGTGCACCCGTTTGCCGGGGTCCTGACTTACGCGATCGGAGCCCGTCCGCTGATCTTGCAACGCACCCCCGAACAGATCGAGGCATCCATCGCCGAAATACCCGATCGCGCGCGTCGCGAGGCGCGTCGCAGTGTCATCGAGCACGGCGTGAAATCGCCGGAGTTCGCACCCGCCATTGCCGCGTTCGTGGCGCTACTCGACGACATGGAGGTGGCGCTCGAAACCTCCAGTTGGCTCGCCGGTGATTCGATCTCGCTGGCAGACTTCGCGGTACTGCCGTACGTGATTCGGCTCGACCACCTGTCGATGCACCCGTTGTTGTCCGAAAGCGCGCGACCGCGTGTCGCGGACTGGTACGCGAGGATCGGGCAGCGACCATCGTTCGCGACGGCCGTTACGAAGTGGGCACCCGAACCGTTGGTTGCGACATTTAAGAATAACGGCGCAGAGGTCTGGGCCGACGTCGAACTGCTGATCTGATCGCTTCGGATCAGCCGATATTCAGATTTCGCCGGATTCGCTCGACCGGTGGCTCGCTGTTGGGCACGAACGCCAGGCCCGTCAACTGCTCGTAGGTTTCGATGTAGCGGCGCGTGGCCTCACACAAGATGTCGACCGGGATGTCCGGGATCGGGCCATCGCCCTTGAAACCCTGCTCGCCGAGCCACACGCGCAGGTATTCCTTGTCGAGTTGGACCGGACTCGATCCCTCGCTGAGCGCGCGCTCGTAGCCGTCCGCATACCAATACCGGGACGAATCCGGGGTGTGGATCTCGTCGATGACGATGAGGTTCCCGTCGGGATCGAGCCCCATTTCGTATTTCGTATCGACCAGGATCAGCCCACGGGTCTCGGCCCAGCGGCGGCCCTCGGCGAACAGTGCCGCGCCCACGGCGGCTGCCTCGTCGTAGCGCGCTTCGCTGATCACTCCGCTGGCGATCAGCGCTTCGCGGGAGGCGAGTTCGTCGTGCTCGCCCATCGGCGCCTTGGTGGTGGGGGTCAGCA
>JAJDAM010000172.1 GCA_029261905.1 Deltaproteobacteria bacterium | reverse complement strand
TGGTTCTACGGCTTCAGCTTCGTCACGCTCACGACTCTCGGTTATGGAAACATCGTGCCGCTGACACCGCGCGCCGAGGCACTGGCCGTTTCAGAAGCGATCCTCGGTCAGCTCTATTTGACGGTACTGGTCGCACGGCTCGTGGCATTGAACCTCGTCCACAGCAGAGACCCGTCCGATTCTTGAACGAGCATCGGCGGCTGCGATGCGATCCGGCAATCGTCACGATCCGATGTCAACGGGCTGCCTGTCATCGGCGCATGAGCGCGTAGATGTCGGTGCGTCGTACCATGCCGATCAGATGTTCGCCTTCGATGACGGGCCAGGATTGGACCCGATGGCGGTCGAGCGTCTCGAGTGCTGCGGCCAGAGAAGTCAACGTGCTCAGCGCATCGTCGACACTGCTGGTGAGGTCTTCGGCGATCACGAGATCGCGCAGGATGGGGTCGTAGAGGGTGCTCTTGACCTCTTCGTAGGAAATCACGCCCTTGAACAATCCATCGGCATCGACGACCGGTAACAGATCGGCGCCGGTTTCTCCGAGCGATTTGAGCACCCCTTCGAATGACAGCGACAACGAAACGGTCTTCGGACGGCGACGCATGGCATGTTCGACGGTCGGAGCGTCCGTTCCGACTTCTGTGTCGGATTTGAGCAGACCGAGGTTTCGGCGAAACTCCATCGACACCCAGCGCACGGCCTCGGTACCCTGCGCTTCTGCATGCGGCAACAGATTCGCCAGCTTCACTTCACCTGCCGAAATGACCGTTCGGCGTACCAGCCACGGGCCGAACAGTTCGAAGATCACGACGGATGCCACCACCACGTGGCGCAGAGTCTCCGTTTCTGCGGGCACGAACGCTTCCAGGGTCGCGACCAATCCCAGTGCGATACCGGCCTGGCATAGCAACCCGACACCCAACATCGATGGAAGGCCGTCGTCCATTCGACTCACCCGCAAACCCAGGCGCATCCCGATGACCTTCCCGCCAACTCGCGCGACGACGAACAGGATTGCGAGCAGCCCGGCGTGCCCGAGTTCATCGATGTGGAGATCGCGCCCGGCCGCGATGAAGAACAGTACGTAGATCGGATAGACGGTGTTTTCGAGATAACGAAACATCTCCTCTGCGTGTGGAGATCCGTTCGAGAGTGCGACGCCCGCCCCGAAGCAAGCCAACATGCCCAAAGAAGTACCACCTCCAGGCACCATGTGCGCCAATCCGAGCGGAGCAAGCACGACGAGAATTCCCAGCAGAACCATTTCACGACGGCCGGTAATCGACTCGAGCCAGATGGCCGCGCCATATCCGATCACCCCGCCGCCGAGCAGGGCGCCTACCGCCGCCCCCGTGGCCGCAATCGCGTCACCGACACCGAACGCCAGACTGAGCAGCAGCGGAAACGCCAGCAACACGAACAGGTTGTTGTGGCCTACACAAAGAATCAAGAGTCGCGAGGCCGGGCCCTCCGCCTCGACCTCGCGCAAGGTCACCATCGTCGCGCTCGGTGCGCTCGACACCGCCAACGCGGGCGCGATCAACCCCAGCCGCCAGTCTCCTGTCGTCGCGTAGACCGCCGTGCCGACGAACAATGAAGTCAGCCCGATTTCCGCGGCCGATACAGCGAGGATCTTCGGGCCGACCTCTCGGAATGCAGAGAACTGAAACGCAGAGCCGATTCCGAACAGGATGAAACCGACTCCGAGTTCTTGAAGCACGCGCAGAGGCACCGCGGTTTCCGGACCGAGCAGCAGGGAAGCGGCGATCCCATCTTCCGAAACGGCGCTCAACCCCACATGAGGCCCGAGCAGCAGTCCTACCAGCAGATAGACGGTGACACGAGGGACGCCCACTCGTGACGCGGCGCGTCCGATCGCGAGACTCAACAGCAGCGCTACCGCGAGCGGCACGAAACTCGAAAACAGGGAGCTCAGGGAGTCTGACTCCCCGAAGCGAGACGAGCCGATCGGGTGGTATTGGCGCGGTGGGTTTCACCCCTGGTTTCGCAAGTGATCACAACGAACTGCTCCCCCGGACTCTGTGCTGGAACCGTCGCACGACGCGAGCCGGTTTTCCAGCAGCTTCTGCGCCGGCACGATGTCAGGGAGCGAGTACAATCGGCTTCCCGCACCAACCGTTCCCGAATCACCCAATAACCTGGAGAGCCCATGGGGCCTGGTGCCCGCATGCCGAAGATGCCAGGTGGTGGAGGTCCCGCGCTCGCTGCGCTGCGGATCCCGCAGTATCGCTGGCTGTTCGCGAGCAATATGGCGTTCTTCTATGCGATGCAGGGGCAGATGGTGGTGCGCCTGCTGATCGTCTGGGAAATGACACAGGACAAGGCGATGCTCGGCTACACGAGCTTCGCGGTCGCGGTCCCGATGGTGCTGATTTCCCCGTTCGGCGGAGTCATCGCCGACCGTCTGGACCGGCGCAAGCTGATCCTGTTCGGTCAGACTTTCCTCGCCAGCAACGAGATCGTCCTGCTGATACTGCTGGTGACCGGAAGATTGGAGTTCTGGCATCTGGTCGTCGGCGCGTTTTTGATGGGCTGCACATTCCCGATCATCATGCCTTCGCGAATGGCGATCGTCGTGCGAATCGTCGGCAGGGACACGTTGGGCAGTGCGATGGCACTGACTTCAGGCGGCATGAACGCGATGCGCATCGTCGCGCCCGCGATGGCAGGTTTCCTGGTCGCCCCGCTCGGAATCGGTGGAACCTACGCGGTGGGTGTCTCACTCTACGTGCTGGCGGCGCTCTGCATGTTCGGCGTGGATTCGCAACCGCCACCGATGACGGGAGTGACCAAATCGCTGCTGAGCGACGTGCGGGAAGGCGTTCGCTACATGCGCTCGCATTCGACGGTCATGGTGCTGATGCTGTTCGGTCTATTGCCGATGTTTCTCGCGATGCCGTTCCAGACGCTCCTGGTGGTATTCGCCGACGAAGTCTGGGAGGTCGGCGAACGCGGGTTCGGAATCCTGCAGGGAATGGCGGGCCTCGGCGGAATGCTCGGCGCGGTCGCGATCGCACGCCGAGGTGAGAAGCCAGCTCGACTTCGGCTGATGCTCATCAGCGTGGTCGCATTCAGTTCGTTCTTGTTGATGTTCTCCGCGAGCCCGAGCTTCCTGATCGCATTGCCGCTGATTCTCGCCGCAAACGTCTTCGCCGGAATGTTCCAGATCCTGAACAACACGGCGATTCAGCTCCTCGTACCCGAGGAGGTACGGGGTAGGATCTCGGGATTCCTGATGATGTCGTTCGGGCTGACTCCACTGGGCACGCTTCCGATGGCGATTCTCGCCGAGCGCGTCGGTGCCCCGACCGCAGTCGCGGCTGCTTCGGGCCTTGTCCTGGTCGGCGCGATCATCTGGTATCTCGCGAGCCCGGTGTTGCGGGGTATCGATGCCGAGTTATTGAAACCGAACAACCCGTCGATGGAACCCGAGAGGAGCCGAGCTTGAGCGGATCGTCTGCGAGTTGTCGATGAAAGTCCTGGTTACCGGCGGGACCGGGTTCGTTGGATCGCACGCGGTGGAGGCATTGGTCGCCGCTGGCCACGAAGTCCATCTGCTCGTGCGCAACCCGGCCAAGATCGGCGCCGTGTTCGCGCAACGTGGGATCGAAATCCATGGGCATACCGTGGGCGACATGGCGGATTCCGCCGCGGTTCGAAAAGCGATGACTGGATGCCACGCCGTGCTCCACGCTGCCGCCAGCATTTACGGAGGAAAGGACGTACTCGACGCGAACGTGAGCGGTGTCAAGAACACGGTCGGCATCGCGTGCGAGTTGGGCATCGACCCGGTCCTCTACATATCGACCATTGCAGCGATGTATCCGCCTCCCGGCGACGTCATTCGTGTGGACGACCCGATCGTCAACTTGAAAACGACCTATGGTCAGTCGAAGGCCGAAGGGGAACGATTCGCACGAGAGCTACAAGCATTGGGCAAGCCCGTCGTCACCATCTACCCGGCAGGCATCTATGGTCCCGACGATCCGGGGATGGGCGAACCACTCAAGGGTCTTCGTGACGCCCTGCGCTTCGGCTGGCCGATCACCACCACCGGCGTGTCCATCATCGACGTGCGCGACCTCGCGCGCGTGGTCGTTGCGTGCCTCGAACCGAATCGGGGCCCGCGGCGATTCATGGCGGGCGGCCACTTCATCAGTTGGCCGGAGTTCGCCGACATCTGCGACAAGGTCACGGGTCGCGTGACGCGACGAGTCAGGCTGGCCCCTCCCGTGTTGCGCACCGTCGCGCGCCTGCTCGACCTCGCGAAGCAAGTCGTGCCGTTCGAATACCCGCTGACCCACGAGGCCAGCCTGATGATGACCAACTTCGTCCCTTGTGACAGCGACGAAACGATCGAACAACTCGGGATTACGTTTCGTCCAACGGAAGACACGATGACCGACGGGATTCGTTGGCTGTACGAACAAGGTGCAATCAGCGCCAAGATCGCAGGAAAACTGGCCCGATAGGATCGCAGAAGGTCTCGCTAGTGTCCTGGGACAGGACACTAGACCATATGGAGTGACCGGCTCCATTCGCAAAACTCGTGATCAAGAAGAAACGAGTACGGGCCCGTAGGGCCCTTGAATCGCGGGTTGCCGCTGACGCGGTAGAGCCGCATGCGAAGGAGCCGGTCATGGAAAATGGTACCACCTACGTAGGTTTGGATGCGCATCAAGAGTCGACGAATGTGGCGATGATTCTCGCGAGTGGTGAGGCCGCGGAGGATCGATTCGCGACCACACCGGAGGGAATCCGGCGCTGGGCGCGTCGCATCAAGCGCCGCAGCAAGGGGCGGATTGTGTGCTGCTACGAGGCAGGTCCGCTGGGTTACGCGTTGCAGCGAACGCTCGTAAGCCTGGGGTGTATCCCGTCAGCGACATTCGGACATTCAAGGGCTCTAAGCTAAGAGACACTTCATGGGGTCCAGAACCCCGAGGAGAGTCTCGACATGACAGGGAAGAAGCAGTCCACTGAAGCAGCGGTACGGGAAATCCGCCGCAAGACCCGACGGAAGTTCGCGCCCGAGGAGAAGGTCCGGATCGTTGTCGAAGGGCTACGGGGTGAGCAGAGCATCTCGGAGCTGTGCCGCCGAGAGGGCATCGCCGCCAATCTCTACTACCGCTGGAGCAAGGACTTCCTCGAAGCCGGCAAAAAGCAACTGGCTGGCGACACCGTCCGCGAAGCGACGGGGGATGAGGTCAAGGAACTCCGCTCCGAGAACCGTGAGCTCAAAGAAGTCGTCGCCAAGTTCACGCTCCAGAACCGGGTGCTCAAAAGAAGTCTGAAGGGCTCTTTGTGGAGGGATGGCGAGGAGGACGACACGTGAGGCGCACGGCATCCGAGAAGCTCGAGATCATCGGCCTGGTCGATGGAACCGATCTGCCGGTACGCGCGACGCTGCGTTAACTGGGCATTGCCAAGAGCACGTTCTACGGCTGGTACCAGCGCTATCTCACTGCGGGCTTCGACGGGCTCCACGACAGCAAGCCTGCCCGAACGGCGGGCTGGAATCGCTTACCGAAAGCGATCAAAGACGAGACCAGCGAATTTGGGCAAGGGAGTTTGATCACCTTCACGGTTCCGGAGCCCGGCGCCGGCGTCTCGGCATCGAGCGCCATCGGGGCTCTGACTGCCCTGTCCGCGATGCGTCGCCGGTCACGATTCACCGAGCGATCCTGATCGTGCCGCTGCGCTCCCATTCGCTGCTACAAGCTGTACTGAGGCATCGCTCGCGGCGGAACCGCGCCGCGGAAATGAGGATTCCCATTGCCGCAGCCGTCGCTCGTGCGCCCGATTCGCCAGCCTACGAGCGCGACGGGGACGGGATCCTGAATACCCACGCATACAGGACGGGCGCCATACCCAATGTCAGCACCGTCGCGAAGGCCAGGCCGAAGGCGATCGTGATCGCCATGTCGTAGAACAGTGGATCCCGCGAGATGATGATCGGCAGCATGCCGAGAATCGTCGTGAGTGTCGTCATCAAGATGGGGCGCAGGCGGGCTTGGCACGCCGTTACGATTGCCTCGTAGGGCTCGAGACCACCGTCGCGCTCGATGTCGATCTGTTCCAGCATGACGATCGCGTTGTTCACGACGATGCCCACCAGGCTCAGGATCCCGAGTAGCGCCATGAAACTGTTGAATCCGTTGCCAACCAGCAGACCGATCGCCACGCCCGTGAACGCGAGCGGGATGGTGAGGAGCACCACGATCGGCTTTCGAATCGAGTTGAACTGGCCGACCAGACAGATCAGAACACCGAACAGGCACAGCGGGACGAACGCGAACAGCGCCGCCTGAGCATCCGCCTGGCTCTCCGTCTCGCCCCCCCACACCCAATCGAATCCGGGCCCCAACTCGGCGACGATCGCGTCGATTTGCAGGGCCACGGTGTC
This sequence comes from Deltaproteobacteria bacterium, assembly GCA_029261905.1. Lineage (GTDB taxonomy): Bacteria > Myxococcota_A > UBA9160 > UBA9160 > SMWR01 > JAJDAM01. Next base: position 2,827 of record JAJDAM010000172.1, on the reverse strand, counting down.
TTGGAGTTCGACGGCGGTGAGTACGGGGCTGTTGGCTTTGATGGTCACGGTTGGGGCGTAGTCGCGCCGTCGGATCAGCGTGAATGTGTTTTCAGCGCGCACGGTGGCGATTTGAACCAGCGGTACGGCGGTATCGCTTGTGCTCGACAGCACGCTGGCGGTGAACAGGCGATCCGCGGTCAATCGCTCCGCGGCGAGCGCACGCCCCCGGATCGGGATCTCCTCGTCGCCTTCCCGCAGCTCGGTGGGCATGGCGCCCTCGAGTATCGAACGAAGTGAATTCGCGATCTCTTCGTTGGTAACGCCTGCCCGTTGCGCGCGGGCCGGGTCGATGTCGACCATGGCCTTGGTGACCCGGTTCTCCCAGTCGTTGTAAACGTTGACGGTGCGGGGTACCGAGGCGAACAGGTCTTTGACCTGCTGGCCTGCGTCGAGCAGTTTCTCGCGCTGACCGGGCAGGCCCAGGGTCGACAGACGCGCCTCCACGAGCCCCGTCTCCACGCTCCCCAGGAACATGCGCTTTGCCATCAGGTCCAGCTCTGAAAAATTCTCGCGACCATACACACGAAGCCGCTGCATGACTGCCGCTACTTCGTCGGCGGAACCGACAGTGACGAGGATGAAGCCCATGTTGGGTGCCGCGGGTTCCGGGGCGATGGTGACGAAGAAGCGCACGCCACCGCTTCCAACGTAGGTCAGTGTCTGGACCACTTCGGGGTTCTGGGATTCGTCCTCCAGCCACGCGGCGAGTGCGCGGATGCGGCGATCACTTTCGCGGATTCCGTAACCTGCGGGCAGTTTGACGTCGACCAGGATCTGCGGCCGGTCAGACTCGGGCATGAACTGCTTGGGAACCATGCCGAACAGCCAGACCCCGACCATCAAGAGGCCAACCATGGAGAGAAGGAACACCGATCGTTGTCGTAGCAGGATCTCGAGAATGCCGCGGTAGCGCTGGTAGAGGGGTTTGTCGTACTGGGCCGCGACCTCTTCCTCGCTTGCCTCCTCGGGTTTCAAGAAGCGATTGCACAATATCGGTGTCACCGTCATCGCAAGCACCCACGACGCGATCAGCGCGATCAGGATCACCTGCGCCATCGAACGCAGATACTCCCCGGCCGCGTGGGGGGCCAGAGCCAGCGGGATGAACATCAACACGGTCGTGATGGACGAGGTCAGCAGCGGCTTGGCGAGCGTGGCACCGGCATCGGTGGCTGCGTCGAGCCGCTCCTGGCCCTGGAAGAGTCGCTTGCCGATCTCTTCGGCCATCACGATTCCGTTGTCGACCAACAGACCCAGCGAGATGATCAGTGTCGCGAGCGAGATCCGCTGCATCGCGATGTCGAAGTAGTACATGATCACCAGCGTCACGATCATGGTCAGTGGGACGTGTACCCCGACGATCAGGCCGGTTCGAAAACCCAGGAAGGCCACGATCACCACGAGCACGATCGCAATCGTCTGCAGCAGGTTGCTTCGCACAGCGGCCACGGCGCGTTCCACGTGCGTTGGTTGATAGTTGCCCACCCGGAGGCTGAACCCGACGGGAATCCGGCTCTCGATCGATTCCAGACTTGCGACGACGCGCGGGCCGAGGTCGAGGACGTTCTGCCCCTCTGCCATGCTGACGCCAATCAGAACGGCTTGCTCACCATCGTAATAGAAGGGCGTTTCGGGTGGATCCACGTAGCCACGCCGTACCGTTGCGATGTCTCCGAGGCGGATCACCTGGCCGGTGTCGGGTATTTCGATAGCGACGTTGGCGATGTCCTCCACGGTCCGAAAGTCGCCGCGCGGCTCGACGATGATCTGACGCCGCCCTGTGTCTATGCTGCCTCCGGGTAGCGTCACATTCTGAGATATCAACGCGTCGCGGATCACCGAGACGGAGAAGCCCAACTGCGCGAGCTGAGCTGTCGAAAACTCGATCCAGATCGTCTCGTCCTGGACCCCGTAGAGGTCGACCCGCTTCACACCGGAAACCAGGTAGAGCTCGTCTTGCACTCGTTTGGCGACGGAGTGCAGCTGGGCCAGTGTGAAACCCTCTCCGGTGAGCGCGGCGCTCACCACCGTCACGTCTCCGAAATCGTCGTTCACGAACGGACCGATCACACCGTCGGGCAATTGGGGTGTCGCGTCGATCACCTTGTTGCGAACGCTCTGCCAGATGACGTCGAGGTCGTCCTGTTCGAATTGATCGAGGACTTTGATCCGCACTTCGGAGTAGCCGTTTCGCGACCAGGATTGGATGTAATCGCGCTCGGGGACGCGTGCGAGCGCCCGCTCGAGAGGGCGGGTCACGAGAAGTTCGACGTCCCGAACGTCCATTCCGGGAATGAAGGTGGCGACTACCGCATCCCGCACCGTGATCGGAGGGTCTTCCTGGCTCGGGAAGTTGCTCATCACCGAGAAGCTGTACGCAACCAGCGCCAGGACGATGATCAGGACCAGCGGCTGATTGCGAAGCGCGAAGCCCGTCAGGTTCATCGTTCGACTCGAACCAGGCTCTCATCGAGCAGCTTGACCTGCTGGCCGTCGCGCAAGAATGAGACACCTGCCGTCGCGATGACATCACCGTCTGCGAGGCCTTCGAGGATAGCGATGTCGTTGTCTCGCACGCCTCCTGTTCGGATCGGTCGCTTTTTCACCGTGGAGCTCTCAGGGTCGAAGACAAACACGGAGAATTGGTCGCCCTCTTCGGCCAGGGCGGCCGCAATGGGAATCATGAATCCTTGTGTGCCGGTAAGTGCCTGCTCGTCGCGCGGTATCGAGAAGAAGACCTCAGCCGTCATACCGGGGCGCACGCCGGGCGGCCGGTCCACGAGGT
>JAJDAM010000171.1 GCA_029261905.1 Deltaproteobacteria bacterium | reverse complement strand
GACGACGAAACAATCGTCCAGACCCAGGTGCTCGAGCATCTTGTCGTAGCCCTGGAGATAGGTGTCGATATCGACTGGCTGACCGTCGGTTTCGGGCCGAAGCACGACGAAGATCAAGCCAGCGCGCTCGGCCACCGGAAGCGGAACGAGCCCGTGGCACGATTTGTCGAGGTCGCCGAAATCACCGTTGTCGAGAACGCCGACCAGAGCGACCTTCTGGTCATACGACCATGCGTGATACGGGCACACGAAGCGCCGGCTCTTGCCGACGCCCTCGGGCACGATGATCGCGCCGCGATGGCTGCAGGTATTCACAAACGCTCGCATGACTCGATCGGATCCGCGAGTCAGCAGGACAGGAACTCCCGCGACCTCCAATGCCTGGTACGAACCGGGATCGCGAAGTTCCGAGCTGATCCCGAGTGTCAGCGGAAGGCGCTTGAAAATCCCGTCCATCTCGGCCTGCCAACGAACCGGGTCGTAGTAGTTCAGCGCAGGGACCGTGTGGATCGACGGCGCCTGGTCCTGCGTCTTGGTCTTCGCGTGCGCGATGTGGCGGCGCGTCATTTCGATCAGTTGTTTGCGGCTCATCGGCAAATTCCCCGCGATTCACTTGGAGTGAACGGACTCAAAAATCCGACAGATTGTACCGAGTGCCGGGCTTTGGTGGGAACCGAACGCCCAGAAGCCGAGATGGGCGGACCAAAAAACAAGGCCAGGCGCCTTCGTCGCTTGCACAGACACGCACCCGCGTGGATTCGAAACAGCGCGAGCAGATCACCGATAGGCGGCCGCTTGAATCTCGTAGAGCTCCGAATACTGGCCCCGGTTGGCCATCAGCTCCGCGTGCGAGCCGGCCTCGACCACGCGCGCCCCATCGAGCACGACGATCCGATCGGCCATCCGGACGGTGCTGAACCGATGCGAAACCAGCAGTGTGATGCGCCCGTTCGGCGAATCGCCGTCCCGGCGGGCCGCGGACGCGTAGCGCTCGAACAGGGCATGTTCCGTCTCGGCATCCAGTGCCGCGGTCGGCTCGTCGAGTACGAGCAGCAGTGGGTTGTCGCGCATGAAGCCGCGCGCCAGCGAGAGCTTTTGCCACTGGCCGAAACTCACCTCGACGCCACCCGGCCAGGTCGGGCCGAGTTGGGTCTCGAGCCCCGAGAGTAAGCCGTCCACCAGGTCACCCGCTCCTGCGCGTTCGACTGCGGTGTCGACGGCCGGCACGTCATCGATCCGGGGTACGTCGCCGACACCGACCGTCTGTCGGGCGAAGAACTCGAAACGGAAGAAATCCTGAAACGCGCCAGCCAACCGTTTGCGCCACGCGTCTGCGCGCATACCCGCGAGGTCGGCTCCGTCGATCAGGATGCGTCCACCCGTCGGCTCGTACATCCGGCTCAATAGCTTGACCAGCGTGCTCTTCCCGGCTCCGTTTTCTCCGACGACTGCGACGATCGATCCCGCTTTCAAATCCAGATTCACACCGTCGAGCACGGTTTTGTCAGTGCCCGGATATTGGAACGAGACGTTCTCGAATCGGATTCCCTCTTCCAGTCGATTGGGAACCGGGGCGTTGGTGTTTTCGACCAGTGCCTGGGCGTAGTCCTCCAGCCACGCCATCCGCTTCGAACCATCCATCCAGATTCCGCGCAGGTAGCCGATCTCACCGACCGTCGCCCCGAGATAGGCAGACAGGCGCGAACCGGCCGCGAGCACCAGCAACACTTCGCCCGGGGTCGCGCGGATTCCGTATGCGACGAATACCACCGCCCCCACGAACGCGGCGCCATAAACCGCCCAACCGACCGTGTGCCAGACCGCGCTGGTCCAGCGCGCGGCGGAAACACCTGCATACCAACGCTCCCAGGCCGCCTGCCTCTCGTCGACGAGGTGATCGCCGATCTGCGCGACGCGAACCTCCTTGCCTGGAACCGCAGTCGTCGCGATATCGAACAGATGCCGTGCCAGCCGCTGCGAGGGTGCGCCGCGCTCTTCTGCGGCTCGCTCGACGCCCGGCCGCCAGGTCGACGTGATCAAGGTCGGCAGTGCGAATGCGGCCAGGAACACCAGGGCCGGATGGACCGAGACGAGCAACGCAATCGTGACGGTCAGCCGGAAGATCCAACCCGCGGTCGAAAACAGCGACATGTACATGTGGTCCAGCACGAAGACCTGGTCGCGCAACACCGCAAGACGATCGAGCAGTTCGGGACGCTCGTGGTGCGCAATCGTCGCGACCGTCGCCTGCAGCTCCGCCACGTGCGATTCGAGTGCGATCGTCACCCGATCGCGAAAACGGCGCTGTGTCCGGTCGCTCACCACACGCAGCGCCCACGTCAAAGTGGCCGATGCTCCGAGACCCAGCGACGATCCGATGACCAGCGAGCGGTTTCCCTCGAGCAATCCGTCCGCCAGAAATTTCAGCCACAACGCCAACAGCGCGTCGGGAATGGCTGCCACCAACGACAGACTGAAGGCGACGACCAACAGCCCCGGTTCCGCCTGATAGCCGCGCGCCAACGCGCGCCACATCGCGGGCAGCGCATTGGGAAGATCGGCATTCGACTTCAAGTCCGCTGACGACGGATTCGACGCGTTACTCGAGGACATCGAGCTCCTCCTCTTCCTCGTCTTCACCGAATCGCGACGCCTGCAGATCGAACATCGTCCGGTAGCGGCCACCGGCCGCCATGAGTTCATCGTGGCTCCCGAGTTCGATCACCTTGCCGTGCTCGAGCACACAGATGCGATCGGCCTGGCGCACGGTCGAGAAGCGATGCGAGATCAAGATCGTCGTGGCGCGCCTCGTCTCTGCGAGGACGCGCTCGAAAATCTCGGCTTCGCCGCGAACATCGAGCTGGGCGGTCGGTTCGTCGAGCAACACGAGCCCCGCACCTTGCTGCACGGCGCACATCGCTCGCGCCAGCGCGACACGCTGCCATTGCCCGCCCGAGAGGTCGGTACCTCCCGCGTAGCCCCGCGAAAGAATCGTGTCCAGATCGGCGAGCCCTCGTGCACCCGCTTTTTCGAGTGCCGCAAAGATCACGTCATCCGGTGCACCCAACGGCGCGACGTTTTCGCGCAGTGACAGTTCGAATTTGACGAAGTCCTGAAACACTGCGGTGACTCGGCTGCGCCAGCCATCGAGATCGAGATCACAGAGAGGGATACCGTCGACCTCGATCGTTCCGGTCTGCGGATCGTAGAGGCGGCACAGCAGCTTCGCGAGAGTCGTCTTGCCGGCACCGTTCTGACCGACGATCGCCAACGAGGTTCCGGCGGGGATCGTCAAATCCAAACCCTCCAGCACGGGCTCCCCGGTGGTGGGATAGGCGAAACTCACATTGCGAAAACGGATCTCGCTGGCGGGCATTCGCTCCGCACTTCGTGTTCCGCGTTCCAGCGCCCCGCCCTGGTTCATGGCTTCTTGCAGCCGCAGGACCGCTCCGGCCGGCGCAGACGCACCGTCGAGCGCCCAGGAGAGACCGCCGAATGCAATCATGCTCGTGCTGACGGCTGCCGTTGCAAACGTGACCATGCGCCCGAGTTCGAGCAGGCCGTCGGCCGCTGCCGCGGCCATCGAATAGAAGACGAGCCCGTTGGCTGCAGTCACGATCAACAGGCTCCAGAACACCGGCTGCTCGCGAAGTCGTGTCGCCTCCCAGCGCAACTCGAACAGCTTGCGGCGCTGCTCGCGAAAGCGCTCGACGGTCCAGTTTCCCAAACCGAACAGCCGCAGCTCCTTGGCGCCCGGCGGGTCGACCGCCAGACGAAACGCATAGTCGGCATGCCGCTGGGCTTCTCGAACCTCTTCGGTGTTGCGATCGCGATAGACTCCGCTCTCTCTCAGCAGCCAATGAGTCGCGAGCCACGCACCCGCCAGAACCAGCGGTGCCCACCACGCGTATGCGGCGAGAACCGCGGCCGAAGCGAGGCCCGCCACCATTTCGACCAGCCCCGAGGCGATGAAGTCCATCGATACGGAGATCGGTGGCCCCGTGATGCCGAGATCGAAGTCGCGCGCCATCGTGAGGTCGCCGGTGAGTTCGGGGTTTTCCAGGTGCCCCATCCCGGGCGGTTCGACACAAGTGCGCGCCAGGCGGTCGTAGAGCCACGATGACGTGCGGCTTCCCAGGTTCGTACCGATTGCGACGTGTGCGGGTCCGAGTACCTGAAGCAGTACGAAGACGACTCCGACCATCGTCAGCGGCCCCAGCAGGCCTTCCTCACGCTGCACGGCCGCTACCAGTACACCCATCGCAATTGCGAGCAGAGCGGGCAGCACGCCACGAACGATGAGGACCGTCCACCACCCGATTGCCAGCGTGCGGTCGGCCTGCGGCAAGATGCCCAGGAATTTCCACTCGTCGCGCGCGCGCAAGCGCTCGATCATCCCAGGCACCCGGCTCTCCTCTACTCCCTACTACCTGCCACTACCGGCCACTACCTGCTGCTACCTGCCTTGCTCTCTTATGCCCTAGTCGCCACGGCTCGACCAGGTGATTTATCTTTAACATATGGGTTAAATACATACAAGCGAATCGAAGAGCCGCCGGGAACGCTGCTCTGGGCCCGTACCACATCCCGAGTCGCGATCAGGCGAGACGGATCGACCAAAGCGCGCCATATTCTGCGTCCCAATCGCCACACACATCGAAGGGAGTCACAGATGGGATATCACTGCTTCGACGTCAGCATCGATCAGAAGGTCGCGCATATCGTGTTGAACCGGCCCGAGAAGCGGAACAGTATGTCGCCCGAATTCTGGGACGAACTTCCGGCCATCGTTCGAGACATCGATGACGGCTCGAAGGCGCGCGCCATCGTGATCTCGTCGACCGGTCCGCACTTCAGCTCCGGGCTCGACATCAAGGCATTCAGCCCGTCCGGATCGGGCGATGCGGGCAACACGAACGAAGCCGATCGAGACCAGCAGCGCCGGGCCAGGCGAACCCGGGGAGCCAGTTTCTACGACAACGTGAGGCGCATGCAGCAAGCGTTCACGTGCCTCGAGCAGTGCCGGGTTCCGGTGTTGGCTGCGATCCAGGGCGGCTGCATCGGCGGTGGCGTCGATCTCGCGACTGCGTGCGACATGCGTTATGCGACCGAAGACGCGTTTCTCACGATCTTCGAGATCAATATCGGCATGACCGCAGATGTCGGGACCTTCCCTCGACTCGTGAAGTTGATTCCCGAAGGCATCGTCAGAGAGCTCGCATACACCGGCCGCCGCATGTCCGCGACCGAGGCGCAGGCGGTCGGGCTGGTCAATCGGGTCTTCCCCGACCAGCCGACCATGGTCTCCGAGGTCCTCGACATCGCTCGCGAAATCGCGACCAAGGCACCGCTCGCCGTGTATGGATGCAAGCGCATGATCAACTACGCGCGCGACCACTCGACGGCCGACGGTCTCGACTACATCGGCATCTGGAACGCCAGCATGTTGCAGCCGGAAGAAATGGTCGAGGCCATGACCGCCAATGCCCAAAAGCGCGAAGGGGATTTCGTCGACCTGCCCCCGATCAAGCGCAGCTCGTCGGGCGACGTTTTCTGAGAACCCCGCGCTAGGTATTCAGTCCGCGCCTTCGTCGGCCAACGTGGGCTGGGTTGCGGGCTGGGTTGTGGGCTGAGTTGCGGGCTGAGTTGCGGGCTGAGTTGCGGGCTGAGTCGAGAGTGCACGCCTCCAACCGATCGCGCGTTCACGCAGCTGCGCCAGCGCGGTGTACACCAGGGGGACCGCGAACAGCGTTCCGATCATCGCGATGATCAGCCCAAAAGAGATCGCGGCCGCAAACGGACCATACGATTTCGACGCGCCTTGCATTCCAAAGGCCATCGGCAGCAATGCGCAAACAGTCGTCAAGGTCGTGAGCAGGATGGGTCGGAAACGCCGAACGCCGGACTGCCGGACGGCTTCCTCCAACCCCAGCCCGCTGGCCCGCGCTCGATTGATGAAATCGACCATGACCAGTGAGTCGTTCACGACGACACCGGTCAGCCCCACCGCCGCGTACATCAAGAAGAACGTGATGCTGTAGTCGAAGACGGCGACCCCGGCGACGATGCCGGCGAAACCGAACGGCACCGCTGCAATGACGACGAGCGGTTGCAGATAGCTGCGAAACAGGGCCGCGAGAATCATGTAGATCGCGACCATCGCGGCGGGGAACACTGCAAACAAATCCGAGAACGCTTCCGTCGATTCGGAGAACTCGCCCCCGTAGCGAACTTCGAGTTGCGGAAATCGCTCTGCCAGATCTGCGAAGTGAGCCTGAAGCTGCTGGTTGACCGAGATCGAAGTCGCCAACTCGCCGTCGACTTGCGCGAACACGCTGACGGTTCGCTTCGCGTCGTAGCGGTGATAGGCGCGATATCCGCGCTGCACTTCCACCTCGGCGACGTCGCGCAACTTGACGTTGTAGCCGTCCTTCGTCGTCAGCTCGATGTCGAGCAGATCTCCGATCCCACCCCGATAGCGTTCGGCGAGCATCACGCGAATGTCGGCGTCATCGTTCCTGGATGGCTCCCGATAGCTGGAGGCAACGATTCCGTCATTGGCAGATCGCAGCGCGCGCGCGATGTCGTCGAACGCCAGGCCGTGGATCGACGCCCGTTCCGTGTTGACTCGCAACTGCACCTCGGGTGCGCCGAGCTTGAGGCTGTCCTCGACG
>JAJDAM010000170.1 GCA_029261905.1 Deltaproteobacteria bacterium | reverse complement strand
CGTGCTGGGTCAGGCTGAGTTCGCGACCGCCGTATTCCTGCGGCCAGCCGACACAAGTCCAACCGTCTTCACCCATCTTGCGTTCCCACTCGCAGCGTTCGTCGAACAATGCGAGTTCGTCACCGGGCCCACCACGGCCACGCACTGCGGCGAATTGTCCGCTGAGATTGTCGGCCAGCCAACCGGCGATCTCGAGCCGGAAAGCCTCGTCTTCGTTGCTGAATCGGGTATCCAAGTGGACCTCGTCGGGCTGGGCCGCGTGGTTCGCGGGCGAACACTCTATCCCATCCCGTGCGCCAATCGGTATGTCGCGGAAACGGTAGTCGAGCGGGCCGGTCGAAAGGGGCACGGTCTTGGAACGGACTGCGACGGTAAGATACGATACGGCTCGTATGCAAGAGCCCTCGGCCGCGTCCACCATCCCGCAGCTCGTCCGAGCCGCCGCCGAGCGTTTCGCCGACGCGTCGGCGATCGAAGACGGCGACGAGCAGATCAGCTTCGCAGATCTGCTCGATCGATCGCTGCAGGCGACTCGCGCGTTTTGCGCCGCTGGAATCGCACCCGGAGATCGCGTCGCGATCTGGGCGCCCAACATCTGGGAATGGATCGTCGCGGCGATCGGTCTCCAATCCGCCGGTGCCATCGCCGTCACGGCCAATACCCGAATGAAGGGTGCAGAAGCTGCGTACGTGCTGCGCAAGAGCGGTGTCCGCATTCTGTGTACGATGAGCGATTTCCTCGGTACCCACTACGTCGAGCTGTTGAAGGACCAGGATCTTCCCGATCTCGAGAAGATCATCACGTTTCGTGGCGAGACCGAGGGTGCGACGGGCTGGTCAGAGTTCATCGCGAGCGGAAAGTCGGTGACACTGGACGAGGCGCGACGCCGCGCCGAGGCGGTCGCACCCGAAGATCTGTCTGATTTCATTCCGACCTCGGGCACGACCGGCAACCCGAAAGCGGTGATGACCGCCCATGGCCAGAACCTGCGCGCCTTCGAATCCTGGTCCGATGTCGTGGGTTTGCGGGAGGGGGACCGCTACCTGATCTCGAGCCCGTTCTTTCACTCGATGGGGTACAAGGCGGGTTGGCTCGCGTGCCTGATGCGCGGTGCGACCGCGATACCGCACGCGGTTTTCGACGTCGAGGAAATCCTCCGGCGGGTCGGTCGCGAGCGGATCAGCGTATTGGTCGGTGCGCCAACGATCTACCAGGATTTCCTCGCGCATCCCGATCTCGAGAAGCACGACATCTCGAACCTTCGGCTGGCCGTCACCGGAGCCGCGCCGACACCCGTCGAGTTGATTCGTCGCATGCGCAGCGAGCTCGGCTTCGAGACGACCATCACCGGTTACGGTCTCACCGAAGTCTGCGGCATCGCGACCATGTGTCGCTACGACGACGATCCCGAAGTGATCGCGACGACGTCGGGTCGGGCGATACCGAACGTCGAGGTTCGCTGCATCGACCCGGACAACAACGAAGTGCCGCGGGGCGAGCCGGGCGAAGTGGTAGTGCGGGGCTACAACGTGATGGCCGGCTATTTCGAGGACGAGGCGGAAACGGCCCGAACCATCGATGCCGAGGGCTGGTTGCATACGGGCGACATCGCAGTCATGGACGAGAACGGCTACGTGCGCATCACGGATCGAATCAAGGACATGTTCATCACCGGTGGCCTCAACTGCTATCCGGCGGAGATCGAGAACATGCTGTTCGGCACTGGCGATTTTGCGCAGGTCGCCGTGATTGGCGTCCCAGACGATCGGATGGGCGAGGTCTGCATGGCGTTCGTCGTCCCAGCCCCCGGACGCGATGTGACCCCCAGTTCGGTGATCGCCTGGAGCCGCGAGAACATGGCGAACTACAAGGTCCCGCGGCGCGTCGAGGTCGTCGATTCCCTGCCGACGAACGCTTCTGGGAAGGTGACGAAGTTCGTGTTGCGGGAGCGGGCGAGCCGACAGTCCACTTCACCGTGATCGCAGCCCGAAGCTTCTGGGACCTGATCGTCGAGCGAGCGTCCCTCACCCCCGCTGCGCTGTTCGCCGTCGATGAGGAGGACCGCAAGCTCAGCTTCCGCGACTACCGGCAGGCGGTCGAGCGTTGCGCGGCGGGCTTTGCCGAACTCGGTGTGAACGCCGAGATGCCCGTCTCGTGGATGCTTCCGACCTGGCTGGAGTCGATGATCCTGGTCGGCGCACTGTCGAGGCTGGGTGCCGTGCAGAACCCGATCCTGCCGATCTACCGGCGCCGCGAGGTCAGCTTCATCACGCACCAGTTCGACGCGAAAATGTTGATCGTTCCCGGCGAGTGGCGAGACTTCGACTACGCGCAGATGGCCCGCGACATCGCGCACGAACAGCCCGGGCTCGAAGTCGTGGTCGTCGATCGCACGCTTCCGGACGCGGATCCGTCGATCCTCGGGGAGGCGCCGCCAGCGACGTCTGCCGATGACGCGCCCGTCCGTTGGTTGTTCTACACGTCGGGCACCACCGCCGATCCCAAAGGCGCCCTTCACACCGACCACACGTTGATGGCGTTTGCGAGCGGGATGTGCGACGTGCTCGCGCTGCAACCCGATGACCGGGTTGCGATGGTCTTCCCCTTCACGCATATCGGCGGAATCGGTTGGCTGCATTCCGGCTTGATCTCGGGTTGTGGCCAGATCGCCGTTTCCCAGTTCGATCCCAAGACGAGCGTCGATGTTCTGGCCCGCCACGGCGTCACACAGGCGACGGCGGGAACGGCATTTCACCAGGTCTACCTGGAAGCCCAGCGCAATTCGACAGAGCCGGTGTTTCCGCGCGTGCGGACGTTCCCCGGCGGTGGTGCACCCAAACCTCCGCAACTGCACCACGAACTCAAGGCAGCGTTTGGCGGGGCTGGAATCGTCTCCGGCTATGGATTGACCGAGTGTCCGGTGATCGCGATGAACTCGGTTGGAGATCCCGACGAGAAACTCGCGAACACCGAAGGGCGCGCCAATCCGCCGAGTATGCAGATCCGTGTCGTGTCGCTCGCAACCGGCAAGGTCGCCGCACCGAGCGAGGAGGGCGAGATCCGCGCGCTGGGCCCGCAGTTGTGCCGTGGTTACCTGGACGCCTCATTGAACAGCGCGGCTTTCGACTCCGAGGGCTTCTTCCGGACCGGAGATCTCGGGTTCCTGGACGACCAGGGATACATCGTGATCACCGGAAGACTCAAAGACGTGATCATCCGCAAGGGGGAGAACATCAGCGCCAAGGAGGTCGAGGACCTGCTCTACGAGCATCCGAAGGTCGCCGATGTCGCCGTCATCGGGCTTCCGGATCCCAATACCGGTGAGCGCTGCTGCGCCGTCGTCGCCTGCCAGGATCCGCGCGACCCACTGACATTCGACGAGATGAGTCGCTTTCTGAAAGAGCGAAACCTGATGATTCAGAAGATCCCCGAACAGCTGGAGATCCTCGACGAGATCCCCCGCAATGCGACGGGCAAACCGCTGAAACACGAGCTTCGCGAGCAGTACTCCGGCTGAAGGGGAGTAGGCGCCTAACCCTGATTCGCAATACTTCGGAAGCGGAGGC
>JAJDAM010000169.1 GCA_029261905.1 Deltaproteobacteria bacterium | reverse complement strand
GTAGCGCTGCTAGGACTCACTCGCGCGCCTTGCCAGAGACCCAAACCGGCACTCTCGGTGCTCGCCGAACTTCGGACTCAGGACACTAGCCCGTCGTCGTGGCGCGCGATCCGCGACAGCGCAGCCTCGGGAATATCCCCTGAGGGATCGGGTACTGCCACCGAGGCCCCCGAATCTTGTGACTTTTTTGCAGATTCCCGCGGGGAGGGGTTGACTGATCGCGTCCTCTGGCGCACTCATACCGCCTCCCACCTCGAGGGTGGCAGGACCGTAAACTCGTGCGCCCATCGGCAGCACGCCACTCGTCCGGAGGCTCAGTTTCGTGGCTCAACGCATTCGTAAAGGCGATCTCGTACAGGTCGTCACCGGTGCTGATCGCGGTAAGCAAGGCAAAGTGATCAGTGTAAGACCGGACGTCGGCACGCTTCGCGTCGACAAGGTTCGAGTTCAAAAACATCATCTCAAGCCGGGCCGTCGCGGTGCGCGCGCTGGCGGCATCGTAGAGATCGAGGGTTACATCAACGCATCCAACGTGATGTTGGTCGACCCGTCGACCAACAAGCCGGATCGAACGCGCATCGAAATCAAAGGCGCCGATCGCGTGCGTGTTTTCGCCAAGAGCGGAGCGGCCGTACCCGAGCCGGCCGGGAGCTAGAGAACTGTCATGGCGAAGAAAGGCAAGCGCGAAAAGATCAAGCTCGAGTCGTCCGCTGGAACCGGTCATTTCTATACGACGGTCAAGAACAAGACGAACACCCCAGGAAAGATCGAGCTGAAAAAGTACGATCCCGTCGTTCGGAAGCACGTCGTCTACAAAGAGACGAAACTGAAGTAGCGGCGAAGCGCATCCCGGCTAACGTACGGGCTCGCGTGCAGCGGACGTTGGCCAACGTCCGATCGAAACCATTCCCAGAGGGGCGAGAAGATGACTTGGGTGATTACGCGGCTTTGTCGCGATTGCGTTGATCAGGCGTGCGTTGAGGTTTGTCCCGTCGACTGCATTTACGTTTACGATGGCGAGGATTCGAAGACCTTTCCGAATCAGCTCTACATCGACCCTGAAGAGTGCATCAACTGTGGCGTTTGTGAGCCGGAATGCCCGTGGGAAGCCATCTTCGAAGACGAGCAGGTTCCGGAAGTCTTCGCCGACGACACGGGACTGAACGCGAAGATTCTCGATGACAAGGATGCGTTCTCGGTCCCCGAAGTCGAGGAAAAGGCGAAGCCCTCTCCCGAGCAGATCGAGGAGAACAAGGCCAAGTGGGGCTTCAAGGCCTGACGCTGGGCGCGCGCCTCCGGCGTGCGCCATTTCATTCGATCGCGCGCTCTGGGTCGCCCGCTCGGTAGTTCAGTCGGTGGCCGACCCTGCAGCGTCGAATGCGGCCGCCATCGTCTCGATGGGGGCGTCTCGTCCCGTCCACAAGCGGATTTGTTCAGCCGCCTGATAGACGAGCATCCACTTGCCGCCGATCGTCTGGGCGCCGCACGCTTTGGCGTCGGCGAGTAGCCGCGTCTCGGGCGGGTCGTAGACCGCGTCCATCACGACCGCATCGGATGAGATCCAGCGTGCATCGATCGGTGACCGATCTGCACGCAAGCCGACCGAAGTGGTGTTGACGAGTACTTCGTGCGGCGTCTTCTCCAAGTCCGCCAGCGAACCGCAGTGGCTCGCGCCGAGCTCGTCGGCGAGCTGGCTGGCTCGGTCGACGCTTCGGTTCAGTACGGTGACCTCGGCCCCGCGGTCGAGCAGGCCGAACACGAGCGCGCGTGCAGTACCCCCCGCACCGAGTACCACGGCCCGGGTCCCCGCGAGGTGGACCGACCTTTCGAGCGCTTGGACAGCGCCAAGCCAATCGGTGTTCGAGCCGATCAGCTTTCGTTCTCGACGCGTGACGGTGTTTATCGCGCCGATTTTCCGTGCGGTCTCGTCGACGTCGTCGACCAGCGCGATGACGGCTTCCTTGTGGGGAATCGAAACCGCGAGTTGCCGCAGCCCCAGCGCACGCATCCCGGCGAGTGCGGCGGCCAGATCATCCGGCGGGACGTCGAATGCGAGGTAAGCGGCGTCGATTCCCATTTTGCGGAATGCCGCATTGTGCATGGCTGGAGAACGCGTGTGCCCAGCTGGATGCAACACGATCCCGCACAGGTCGGTCCGTTGTGTGATCTCTTGGGTCATCAATTCGTCATTGCCCACGTCGCCTGGCCATCGTGCAATCCCTCGATGAGTGGTGCGCCCGGGGAGCCCAGACGAGGCTATCCTATTTCTCGCCAACGTTCGCACTGGCGTTGGTCGCCATTCCACGCAGCACGACCCCACACCGGAGGAAGTACCGTGTCAGAAGCGAGAGTCGGGATCATCATGGGAAGCCAGAGTGATTGGGCCGTGATGCGTTCCGCCGAAGAGACGCTCACATCGCTCGGGATCGAAAGCGACGTCCGAATCATCTCTGCCCACCGAACCCCCGAACGGTTGGTCCAATTCATCCATGAGGCCGAAGCGTCCGGCATCGAAACCATCATCGCCGGCGCTGGCTGCGCGGCGCATCTGGCGGGCGTGACCGCCGCGCACACGCTGTTGCCGGTGCTCGGAGTACCTCTCGAGGGGTCGCCGCTTCAGGGCCTGGACGCACTGCTGGCCACGGTGCAGATGCCGGGCGGCATCCCGGTCGCAACGTTCGCGATCGGGAAGGCGGGCGCGAAGAATGCGGCATTGTTTTCGGCCGCGATCATCGCACGCTCCGACGAAGCCGTTCGCGAGCGCCTCGCCAAATTTCGCGAGGCGCAGTCCGCCGCGGTTCCCGAAAGACCGGAGCGATAGCGGCGCGCGACTGCGGCCGTTCAGGGGCCCGAACGAAAGGCTGATTCGGGCTTCCGGCAGATCACTCCCGACTTCGTGCAAGCGCCGCCTTCAGATCTTCCCAGACGCATCGTCGGTTCTCCGCGGTGTATACGCGGAGCACGTACGCGGGATGGAAAGTCGGCATCACCGGGATGCCACGGTAGGACTGCCAGTTACCGCGCATGCGCGTGATCGAGACGTCTTCGCCCAGTAGCAGGCTCGTGGCAGGGCGTCCGAGCGTGACGATGGCCTTGGGGCGAACGGCATCGATCTGGCCGTCGAGAAATGGCTGGCAGGCGGAAACTTCGTCGGGCTTCGGATTCCGATTCTTGGGTGGTCGACATTTGACGATGTTGCAGATGTAGACCTCGCTGCGGGGGATCTTCAGGCCGTCTTCGATCATTTTCGTGAGGAGTTCGCCGGCGCGACCGACGAAGGGGAGTCCGCTGCGGTCCTCGTCCTGCCCCGGGCCCTCGCCGATGAACATCAGATCGGCGTTCGGGTTGCCATCACCGAATACGATCTTGTCGCGGCCTTCACTCAGGCCGCAACGGGTGCACTCGCCGAGTTCTTCGCGTACTTGTTCGAGGCTGACGGTTTGCGATGGCGGGGGCGCGTCCTCGACCGGAGCGTTCGATCTCGGGGCTTGCTCGACGAGCGGGGCGGGGTGCATCGCGGCGACTTCCTCATCGGTCAGCCGTTCGAAGCCTTCGACTCCCTCCTCGACCAATTCGGCGACGAGTGCGCGCGCGCTCGCCATGCAGGCTGCCAGTTCTTCGCTCATTGACCGGTCCACTTCGGTTTTCGCTTCTCGAAGAACGCCTCGATTCCCTCTTTGGCG
>JAJDAM010000168.1 GCA_029261905.1 Deltaproteobacteria bacterium | reverse complement strand
CCTGCGGCGGAATCGAGTGACGGAGAAGCTGCTCCGGTCGCTTGACTAGCTAGAGCGTGAACAACGCAAAATGAGCGCGAAGAATTCGAAGGAATCAAAGGAATCAGAACATTCGGTCGGCGTTATCGGGCCGGACCAATGGACCAATGGGAAGTGATCGAAGTATGGCGAATATCAGGGCGTACATTCTGGCCGAGGAATTGGGCATCGAGCGGGGCCAGTTTGTCGAAAAGGCGGCTGCCGCAGGAATCACGCTGAAGAGCGCGATGGCTCAGGTCACCGAGGAAGAAGCGGAAACTCTTCGGAAAAAACTCGGCGCAAAGAGCCGCGGCGAAAACGTCACCGAGTCTCGGGTCCGCGGCAAGGGCGGCGCCGTGATTCGGCGGCGCAAGAAGAAGGCCGTGCCCGAACCCGAGCCGGTTGTCGCGGTCGTCGAGCCGGTTTCATCCGAAGGCGTCGCGGATTCCGCAGCTGCCGCGCCCGTCAGCGAATCGGTGGAGCCTGCGACCGAACCCACCCAGCCCGAACCGGTCGTCGAGCCGGAAGTGGTGCCCGAGCCCGAACTGGAGCAACCGGCCCCCATTGCCGCCGCTGCAGACTCCGATGCGACCGAGACGACGCCGCGAGCGAAGCCCGCAGGGGCGGCTCCCGCGGCGCCTCGGGAGAAAGAGAAGGACAAGGACAAGGACAAGGACCGTGGCACCACCACGGATCCGAAAACGGGCAAGCAACGCAAGCTCGTGCGAGAGGTCGTCAATCTACAGGAACAGGAACGACTTGCGCGCCAAGCGACCAGTCGTACCCAGCTGCGCCGTCCAGTCCAGATCGACCCGCGTTCGATGCAGTCCCCGCGCCGAAAGCGGCGAGACGCGCTTCCGGTGAAGAAGCCGGCAGCGGCGTCCAAAGAGTCTCAGAAAGTCGTCCGTATCGAAGGAACGGTATCGGTGGCAGATCTGGCGCGAATGCTTGGCGCGAAAGCGCCCGCAGTCCAACGAAAGTTGATGGCGCTCGGAACGATGGCGTCGATCAATCAATCGATCGACTTGGAGACAGCCAGTCAGGTATCCGCCGAGTTCGGCTACGAAGTCCAGGACGTCGGCTTCCAGGAGAAGGACTTCATCCAAGCGGGCGCCAACGCGGACGAAGCGAACGTCGCCGCGCGCGCGCCGGTGATCACCGTGATGGGGCACGTCGATCACGGCAAGACCACGTTGCTCGATGCGATCCGCAAGCAGAACGTCGTCGATAGCGAGGCGGGCGGGATCACGCAGCACCTCGGTGCGTACCAGGTCGAGGTCTCCGGTAAGACACTGACCTTCATCGATACACCGGGCCACGCCGCATTTACCGATATGCGCGCACGCGGTGCGAACCTCACCGACATCGTGATTCTGGTGATCGCCGCGACCGATGGCATCATGCCCCAGACCATCGAGGCCATCGAACATTCGAAGGCGGCCGGTGTTCCGATCATCGTCGCTGTCAACAAGTGCGACCTTCCGGGCGCGAACTCGCAAGGGGCGCGAACCCGCTTGATGGAGCACGGGCTGGTCCCGGAAGAGTTCGGCGGCGAGACGATTTGCGTCGACATCTCGGCGCTCAAGCGCGAAGGCCTTACGAAGCTGCTCGAGATGGTCGCTCTCCAGGCGGAACTGCTCGAACTCACCGCAGATACGAAGCGGCGTGCTTCCGGGGTGGTGCTGGAATCTCGGCTCGACAAGGGACGTGGTCCGGTTGCGACGATCCTGATTCAAGAGGGCACACTGAGTCGTGGCGACAATTTCGTCGTCGGCACTTCTGCAGGGCGGGTCCGCGCGATCGAGGACGAGTTCGGCAAGCGGCTGAAGGTGGCTGGTCCTTCGATGCCTGTTCAGATCATCGGTCTCTCTGGTGTCCCCGAATGCGGACAACCATTCAACGCGGTCAAGGACGAGCGCGCTGCGAAAGAAATCGTCGACCATCGATTGTCTGAATTGCGCAATGAGCCCGATGAGGGTCCCGCCACATTCACGCTCGACGAGTTCTTCGAGCGAATGGATGGTATCGGCACCAAGGAACTCGGAATCATCCTCAAGGGGGATGTGCACGGGTCGGTGGGCGCCATTCGTGACGCGCTCGGCAAGCTGTCGACGGACGCTGTCAAGGTCAATGTGATTCTGTCCGGTGTAGGTGCGATCACGAAGGACGACGTCATGCTTGCCAAGGCGAGTGATGCGATCGTTCTCGGATTCAACGTGCGCCCGGACCCGTCGGGTCGAAACGCCGCTGCGGAGCAGGGCGTCGACATCCGCAACTATCGAATCATCTACGAGCTGCTCGATGACGTGAAGGCTGCCATGGCTGGCCTGTTGCCGCCCACGGTGACCGAGAAGCTCGGCGGCCGTGCCGAGATCCGCGAGACGTTCTCGGTGCCGAAGGTGGGCACGATTGCCGGCAGCTACGTGACCGAGGGTACGATTCGTCGCGGTGGGATGTGTCGCCTGGTTCGCGATGGTGTCGAAGTCTTCGTAGGGCGGGTCGGCTCGCTCAGGCGTTTCAAGGATGACGCCCGCGAGGTCAACACCGGCTTCGAGTGCGGTATCGGAATCGAGGGCTACAACGACATCAAGCTCGGTGACATCATCGAGACGTACCTGCTCGAGGAGAAGCCCGCCACCCTCGAATGATCGTCGTAGCCGCTGTAGTCGAAATTCGAATTCACGGCTCACAATCGCTCAAGGCCAAGCGTGGTGTGGTTCGATCGATCACGCAGCGCCTGCGAAACCGGTTCAACCTGTCGGTGGCTGAAGTGGGCGGACAGCAGACCTGGCAACGCGCGGAGTTGGGGCTGTCCGCGGTGGGCGGGGATCGAAGTCACACGCGAGGCCTGATCGAGCGGGCCGTCGAGTTCGTAGAAGAGCTGCACCTCGCGGAAGTCATCGCGGTCGACATCGAAGTACTGGATCTACCCTACGAGCCACATGAAGACTTTTCGGGTGATGAATCCGACTTCGAGGATTGAGGCATGTCACGTCGAACCGAACGAATCGCAGAGCAGTTGAGGAGTGAAATTGCTCGCGTATTGACCGTCGAGGCGACCGACCCCCGGATTCGTTTCGTGACGCTGACGCGAGTCGATGTCGCTCCCGATCTGAGTCGTGCAGTCGTGTTCTGGAGCGCGATCGAGAGCGACGATGCCGATTCAGTCGAACAGATCGGTGCCGGATTGCGCAGCGCCGCTTCGTTCGTTCGCGGTCGACTCGCACAGGTGCTTCCGCTTCGACGCGTCCCAGAGCTTCATTTCAAATTCGACCCCTCACTGGTAAAGGGAGACGAAATGCTCGCGCTGCTGAAGAATCTTTCCGCACAACGCTCCGAGGTCGTGTCGGAAGACGCGGACGCCAGCGAAGGCACCGATCCGAGCGAGAGGACAGATGGCGAATCGTCGTAGACGCAGCCCGGAGAGACCCGGGCCCGCTGGATTTCTCGTCGTCGACAAGCCCCAGGGCTGGACGTCGCACGGGGTCGTTGCCGCCGCGCGAAAGTGGCTGGGTACGCAGCGGGTAGGCCACCTCGGCACGCTCGATCCAAGAGCGACCGGCGTGCTGCCCCTCGCGGTTCGAGGCGCTACGAAGCTGATTCCGTTCATGGAGTTGCAACAGAAGAGCTACATCGGAACGATCGCGCTCGGCTCGCGAACCGACACCCTCGACGCCGATGGAGAGGTGATCGAGCGGTTCGAAGGCAAATTGCCCAGCAAAGAGCAGATCGCGGCCGGACTGCTCGAGTTCTTGGGACCGATCGAACAGATCCCGCCGATGTACAGCGCCGTGAAGCAGGCCGGTGTGCCACTTCACCGGATCGCCCGCGAGGGGCGAGAGGTCGACCGGGCTCCCAAGGCGGTCCAGATCGACCGTCTCGAGATCCTTTCGTATGTCGAGCCGATGCTCGAAGTCGAGGTGGACTGCTCTCCCGGCACCTATGTCCGCACGCTGGCAGACGACCTGGGAGCCCTGCTGGGTTGCGGCGCGCATCTCGACAGCTTGCGCAGAACCCGAAGCGGGCCGTTCGTACTCGAGCAGGCCGCGACCGTGGAGCAATTGGCTGATTGCGCGGCAAATGGCACGATCGAACAGAGGGTGATTCCCCCCGCGGAAGCACTCGGACTGCCGGTCGTCCAGCTGGGGCCCGAGGAAGCGCGCCGGGTGCTGAACGGCTGCGAGATCGGCGCTG
>JAJDAM010000167.1 GCA_029261905.1 Deltaproteobacteria bacterium | reverse complement strand
CACCGCTCTTCGCCGGACGGGCCCGGCGCCCGGCAGTCCTGATGGCCCTCACCCCGCGTCTCATGTCATCCCCGCGGGGGTAGCACTCCATCTTTCTTGACATTTGAAGGCCCCGCGTGCGACAAATATTGACTGCCGGATAACTCCAACCTGCCGGCAAAACACAGGAATTTCCGCAGATGAAGCACCTCGTCAGCCTTGCTCTCGTTGCTCTCGCGCTCGCGCTTGCGCCGGCCGCTTTCGCATTGCCGATGCTCTCGGTCAGCAACCCGGCCACCGTCAATGCGGGATCATCGTTCTCCGTCGACATCCTGATCTCGGATGTCGATGCGGGCAGCCCGCTCAACGGCTTCGAGTTCGACCTCGCCTTCGACGGGATCCTGTTGACGGCGACTTCCGTGACCGATGGGGGATTCCTGCTGGCTCCATTGCTCGTCGTGCAGAACAGCATTGGTGCCGTGAGCATCGAATTCACAGAGGTGAGCCTTCTGCCGACGGGCGCGTCTGGTGCCGGCACGCTCGCAACGATCGCATTCGATGCGATCCTTCCCGGTGTCAGCGCACTCGATCTGTCGAACGTAGTGCTGTCTGCGCCCTTTGGAGTCGGGATCGATATTGCCGCCGTGGTCGATGGCAGCGTGACGGTGCTCGACCCCGTGGGCGTCGTCCCCGAGCCCTCGGGGGTGCTGCTCTCGGCGATCGGCTTCTCGATCGTTGCGATCCGTGTTCGCAGCGGCCGACGCGATAGGCGCTGAAGACTCCGTCATTCGACCCGCGCAGTTGGCTACGCCGAAAAGGGTTGATCCATCGACGCGTATGCGTCGATCCGGCGTTTTCTTCAGCACGCTGACATTTTCCTGACCGCCCAGTGGCTGTGACAGTGGCTGTGACAATGGCTGTGAAAGGGCAATCGATCGGCAAATTCTGCGTCTGCAGCTCCGAAACGCTCGTCGAGACGAGCCACACGAGTTGCCGCTCGTAGACGGGTGTGCGAGCGCAGGTGTAGGATTGATCGAGATGAGTGTAGATGCCGCTGATCACCTCGTTCACGACGGAGCGTTGCGTTGAGATCTGATCGCTACCGGCTCGAGCGCCTGCTGGGCGAGGGCAACAAGAAACGGGTGCACCTCGCACTCGACAGCCACCTCGATCGCAAGGTCGCGCTCGCTTTCGTAAAGACCGGGGGTCTCGACGAAAACGAGGTGGTGCGCGTTCGCGAAGAGGCGCGGGACCTCGCGCGCCTTGGCGATCACCCTCACGTCGTGACGATCCACGACATTCTGGAAGAGGAGGGCGAGGTCGTGCTGGTCATGGAGTACCTCGCGGGCGGAGATCTGCGATCGCTGCTCGCGCGATCGGCGGGCCATCGGCTCCCGATCGAGCACACGTTGCGAATCGCCGATCACCTGACCCAGGCGCTGGAGCACGCTCACGGTCACGGCGTTCTGCATCGCGACCTGAACCCAGCCAATGTGTGGCTCGACGCATCGGGCTCCGCCAAGTTGGGCGACTTCGGTCTCGCGGTCTCGCTCGCCCGATCGCGAATGGTCCGCGAGGGACTGTTGGTCACGGCCGTCGCGTACATGGCACCCGAGCAAGCGCTCGGGCGCAGCGCGGACGAACGCGGTGACCTGTACTCGTTGGGCGCAGTGCTCTACGAACTCGCGACCGGTCGGCCGCCATTTCTCGGCGACGACGCGGTGTCGGTCCTCTCCCAACACATCCATACCGCACCCGTGGCACCGTCGTGGCACGACGCGTCCGTGCCACCCGCGCTCGAGGCGTTGATCCTGCGGCTGCTCGCCAAGCCTCCCGAAGAGCGGCCACCCAGCGCAGCCGCGGTACGGGAGGTATTGGCCGTGATCGCCGCCGCGGAGGTCAACGGCCTTTCGGCTTCACCAAATGGTGTACCGAACCCGCTCGATCGCCTGGCATCGGGAGTCTTCGTCGGACGCGACAAGGAAATGGCTGCGCTGCGAGCCGGTGTGGAGGACGCGTTTTCGGACCGCGGCAGCTGCCTGCTGCTGGCTGGCGAGCCCGGCATCGGCAAGACGCGCTGTGCCGAAGAACTCGTCACCTATGCACGGCTGCGGAACGCTCGCGTTCTCGTGGGTCGTTGCGTCGAGGGTGAGGGAGCGCCCGCCTACTGGCCCTGGGTCCAGATCCTGCGAGAACTCGCGTCCCAGCTGGGCCCGGCATCCGTGCGCTCGTCTTTCGGCCCCGATGCAGGCGAACTGGCGCAGATCGTCCCGGAGTTGGTCGAACAGTCGGAAGCTGTGGAGGCCTCTGCTGGCGCGGACGCTCTTCAACTGCGGTTCCGGCTATTCGACTCGGTCTCTCGGGTCCTGACGCGCGAGGCGACCGCACACCCCATCGTGTTGCTGATCGACGACCTGCATCGAGCGGATACACCCTCGCTTCTGCTGCTCCAGCACATTGTCCGCGAGAGCACGCGCGCCCGCCTGTTGATCGTCGGCACCTACCGCGATGTCGAGGTAGACGCCGCCCACCCGCTCGCCTCCGTGCTCGCCGAACTCGCTCCGATGGTGCGAGAACTCGTACTCGGGAGCTTCGACATCGAGGGATTGGCGCGCTTCATCGAAATTGCCACCGGTTCCGCTGCCCCGATTGCCGTGGTCGAATCGATCCAAGAACTCACGCAGGGCAATCCACTGTTCGCGACCGAGGTCGTGCGGCTGCTCGTCAGCGAAGGACGCATGGATCGTCCACTCGACGATCGTCGCGATCGGATCTCCCGGGCCCCTGGCATCCGCCATACCATCAACCGGCGGCTGGAGCGCCTGTCCGAGCCGACGCTGCGCGTGCTCGGTGCCGCTTCGGTGTCGGGGCGCGAATTCGATCTCGAGACGCTCGAATACACGTGTCCAAAACTAACAAGCGATGAACTGATGTCGTGCATCGATGAAGCGCTGGCTACGCGAACGATCGATACCGTCGGCAACAGCGGCACGCGATATCAATTCACACACGTACTGATTCGAGATGCGCTGTACGAACGACTCTCGACCAGCGCGCGGCTCCGCAGCCAT
>JAJDAM010000166.1 GCA_029261905.1 Deltaproteobacteria bacterium | reverse complement strand
CATCCGCTGAACCGGCGCATTCGCGGCCGGCTGTCGAGCTGGTTCGGCAATCGACCTCCGCGAAACCAGCAGGTGTACCGCGTCGAGATCGAAGGCCACTCGGTCAAACGGGTGTGCATGGCCGACTCATTCGAAGCCGAGACGGTCGCCGCTAACCTTCGGACCTTTGGCGCTGAACAGATCTACCCCGGCCTGATCCTGCGCAAGGAAAACGAGCTGTGGGTGGAATACATCGAGGGGCAACCGCTGACGGACGCGAACCGCGACATTGTCGCGAAGCTCGCGCGGCTGTTCGGCATACTCAATTCCAAAGATCCGGTACGGGTCAAGACCGATCAGACCGACTACCACCACGCGCTGCATCTCGACCTCGCCTTTCTCCACGGCGTGGGTGTACTGAGTGCGGCTCGTCATCGCGAACTCGACGCGCTCGTGGACCGGATCACCCCGGGCGAGCTGTGGATCGGTTACGACTGCACCGACGCGATCCGAAAGAATTTCGTGGTCTGCCCCGACGGACGGGTTCGCGGAATCGACGTCGAAAGCCTCGGTGCACGCGTTCCGGTCGGCATCGGCGCCGCGAAGGCCTCGATCCGCTGGCTCGGATCGGATCGCGAGTTCTTTCTGGACACGCTCGCCGAGAACTCCGTGCCGGACGTCCGCCCGTACATGAGCTTTCTCGAACTCTCGTTCAGCGCATTCTGGCAGAAGAACTGCGTGCTCGAGCAGAAGCGTCGGTTCGTGTCGCCGGAACTGTTCGATCGCTTCACGGGCTGATCGAGCCCGAACCGTCAGATTTTCAGCTGAAGTCCTGAAGTTTCCGCCCAGCGCCATTCGGCATTGGCTGGCTTGCTTCCGGGAAACAGCGCCCGCAGTGCACCCAGATGGGTCACGACCGCGACGGTCTGCGAGGGATGGTTGGCGGCGATCTTCGCCATCTCGCGGCGAATCCGGATGCGGATCTCGCGGCGATTCTCTCCACCGCCGGGGCGAACATTGGGCTCTTCCGCCTCGAAGCGAGCCAACAGCTCGCCGGCCTGCTGCTCGATCTGCGGGCGGGTCAAGCCGGTCCAATCGCCGATCTCGAGTTCACGCAAGTTCCGATTCAGCTGCGGCTCGAGCCCCCAGCGCGCCCCGATGATGGTCGCCGTTTCGATCGCCCGTACCAGATCGCTCGCGTACAACACGTCGATCTTTTCGTCCGCCAACGCATCGGCGGCCGACTCGGCCTGGCTGCGGCCCCGCGCCGAGAGCGGCGGGTCGCCGTGGCCCTGCCAACGCTCGCGCGCGTTCCATTCGGACTCTGCGTGTCGGATGATCAAGAAACGGGTTTCGCTCACGAGACCCAACATAACGTCGATGTTCGATGGGTGTGGCGGGAATCACGACTTCGTTGCGTGCAACGATGAACTTCGGCCCCAGACCGCCGCGAGCGGAAGCGATGCCAGCGCGGCGAGCACGAGCGGCCCCACGCAGTGCCCGACCAACACATGCCCCCCGGTCAAGGTCGGGCAAGTCGCCTGCACGGCGAGTGCGCCCAAGCCGGCAGACCCGACCAGCACGAGACAAGCTGCACCTCGAAACTGGCTGACCGCGCCGCGCATCACGAACAGGCCGGCGATCAACAGCGGTGCGGAGCCGATCGCGATGCTGCGAACGACGCAACCCAGGCTTCCCTGGTACGAACCACTGCCGGCACCCCAAGCGCCCGACATTCCGGCGGCCAAAGCAGCGCTGACGCCAAGCCCCATGGCGTAGAGTCCGACCTTCGCGGTGGGCTCGCGACCGGGGACCGCGTTCGCGAGTGACGCCACGATTCCGCCGAGCCCGGCGACTCCCAATCCGGCCAGCCCCACGAAATGCTGCCACGGCCAGGCCTCGGGCTCGGGTGCATGCCCGTCGAGAAACCACGCCAACACGACGGCGACCCCCCAAAGTGCCAATGCCGCCGCGCTGACGACGCGAAGGCGCGCCACCGGCCGCACGGGTTCGAGGTCGCGAGCCAGATCGGCAACCAGTTCATCGGTCAATCGCCGGGTCACAGTTCATCCTCCGCGATCCCGTCGCGGTCCAAGCTGGCACGCATCGCGCGATACCCCCTGTGTGCGCGCACTTTGAGCGCGGACTTCGTCACACCGGCCCGTTCGGCCGCCTCGGCGACCGAAAGACCCTCGAGGTGGATCAACTCGACGGCCTCGCGCTGGCTGTTCGGAAGCGCAGCCAGTGCGTCCTCGAGTGCCTGCGGCAGCTGCTCCGCACGCGGCTCGACCGCAGCGACCGCGGGCTCCGCGACGTGATCGGCGTCCAATGACGTTTCGCGTTTCGTTCTGCGCGTGCGTTGCCGGGCGAAGTCGATCAGCGCGTTACGAGCAATCGCATGGACCCACGGACTGAACGGCCTTTCGGGCCGGTAGGTGTGCCGCGCCCGGTGCAGCGAGATCAACACGTTTTGCACCACATCCTCGGAGGCTGTCGAGTCGAGCAATCGACGCCCGACAAAGGCCCGCAAATACGGCGTCAATTCCGTCAACAATTTTGCATACAAGGGCGCATCTCCGCGTTGCGCCGCGAGCATCCACCCACGCCAGCGGTCTTCCCGCTCTTCGCTCATACGAAGGAATGTACTCGGGATGGATACGAAGGCCTGCACTTCGCGGTTACGACTCGGATCCGAGCCTGACTCGGACCGCTCTGTGTCATTGACACAATCGCGTCGCCGGAACCACTACCCCGGGCAGACATTGGAGCCCCCCGAAAGTGACCCGGCGACTGTTCGAACACCTCGTAGCAGAAATTTCCGTTGCAGCTGAAATTGCGCTCCCGCGCTACGCGCTGTGGCTCGAGCTGCATTCTCTGGGCTGGAATCCCGACGCAATGACGACCGAGCAGGCCGTCGCATTCGTCGACAGCGCCGTGCCGTCGTTTCTCGGCCAGCGAGGGCTCCAGCTCGCA
This sequence comes from Deltaproteobacteria bacterium, assembly GCA_029261905.1. Taxonomy (GTDB): domain Bacteria; phylum Myxococcota_A; class UBA9160; order UBA9160; family SMWR01; genus JAJDAM01. The sequence goes on along the minus strand of JAJDAM010000166.1, from coordinate 4,432 downwards.
CCCCGTTCTGCGCGCAGGCTGCGCAGGCTCGTGTCCCAGTTCAATCCCGAACACCCGACACCCTACGAGCGATTCGAAGCCTGGGGGCGCGCTCGCTAGCAGGTTGCGGAAATACTCCGGACCGAGTCCAGTGCGGAGGTTCGGGCCGAGGTCAAGGCGCGAGAACGCAGCCATAGTTGCGCTACGGCGAGGTTTCGCAACGCAGAGCTCGGACCGCAGCTCCGTGCTGGGCGACGGGAGGAGAATTTCCGCAGCCTGCTAGGCCTGATTCAGGCCCAGAGTGACTCGGATCGCATCGCTGAGCGCCATGAAGGCGACGGCGCGATGCGAGATCCGGTTCTTCTCTTCCGACGACAGTTCGGCCATCGCGATGCCCTTTCCTTCGACCTCGAAAATCGGGTCGTAGCCGAACCCGCTGCGCCCACGTGCGGTTTCCAAGATGCGTCCCGTGCACTCGCCGAACGCCGTGACGATATCGCCGTCCGGACTCGTCAGCGCAGCGACGCAAACGAACCTCGCACGACGTTGTTCGCCAGTCAGCGGCTCCATCGCTGACAGCAGCGCGCGCACACGCCCGTCATCGTCCAGGTCCGGGCCACCGAACCGCGCAGACAGCGGGCCGGGAGCACCACCCAGACCGGACACCTCGAGCCCCGAGTCGTCTGCCAGCGCGTATCGGTGAGTGAACTTCGAAGCCGCGCGCGCCTTCGCGATGGCGTTTTCCTCGTAGTCGTCACCTTCCTGCGGGAACACCAGTCCAGGGAATTCGGCGACCGAGCACAGCTCGATCGGGAGTTCGGCCAGGATGTCGCGAATTTCGCCCAGCTTCCCGGCATTCGAACTCGCGAGAACGATCTGTGTTGTCACGACTTCCTTGCGGCACGCCCGATGGCCTCGAGCTGTGTCGCCGCCAGCTGTTCGACACCCCGAAGTGCCAGGTCGGTCAACGCGTCGAGTTCCTCGCGCGAAAACGTGGCTTCTTCACCCGTCCCCTGCACCTCGACGAATCGACCCGATCCGGTCGCGACCACGTTCATGTCGACATCGGCCCGCGAATCCTCGCTGTAGGCCAGATCGAGCATGACTTCGCCACCGACGATCCCGACCGAGATCGCGGCGACCGAATCTCGCAACGGACTCCGCTTCAGATCTCCCCGTGCGATCAACCGCTCGACCGCGATCGCGAGCGCCGCATACGCGCCCGTGATCGATGCGCACCGCGTCCCGCCGTCAGCCTGGAGCACGTCGCAATCGACCCACAACGTTCGCTCGCCGAGCGCACTGAGATCCGCGATGGAGCGCAGACTTCGACCGATCAGACGTTGAATCTCCAGAGTCCGACCCGACGGTCTCCCCTTCGCGGCCTCTCGGTCTACGCGCGTATCGGTCGAACCCGGCAACAACGAGTACTCGGCGGTCAGCCAACCTCGACCGGTCCCCCGCAAGAAACGCGGCACCGATGTTTCCTCGCTGACCGTACACATCACTTTCGTCCGACCCATCTCGCACAACACCGACGCCAACGGGTTCTCCGTGAAGTCCGGTGCGATTCGCAGCGGACGCAGATCTTCGAGCTTGCGCCCATCGGTTCTCATGTGTTCTCCGTGAAACGATTCTGTTGAATGATTTCCTGAAATGAATCCCTGGGAGCGATTCCCTGGGAACCATTCCCTGGTAACACTTCCCTGGTAACAATTGTTCAGATTGTCATGGCGGCCTTCTAGCGATTCGTGCCGCCACGCCGGGCGTCATACCGGCGCCCGAATTCCAGTGTCGCGCGGACCAACGCAGCGGCGATCCGGTTCCTTCCACTCTCGTTGCTCAACGACTTCTCGTCCTGAAGGTTCGTCAGGAATCCGATCTCGACCAGAGACGACGGCATCTGCACGCCTTCGAGTACGACGAACGGAGCCTGCTTGACTCCGCGTGCGTCGGGTCCGGGCGCGAGTTCGCGTTGGGCGAGGCGCGCGAACTCGTTGGATTCCTCCATGTGGCCGGTGACGATCAGGTCTCCGATCATCGCCATGAACGCGTCATCACTCGGCTTCTTCGGGCTGTGGCCCAGTGCCTGGTTCTCCCGCTTCGCCACCGCCGACGCGGAATCGTCGCTCGCGTCGAGCGCCAGGAAGAAGGTCTCGATGCCGCGTACATCGCGATCCGCGGTTGCATTGGCGTGGATCGAAATGAACAGGTCTCCACGCGAGTCGTTCGCAATCGAAGTGCGCTTCTCGAGCGCGATGAAGCGATCGTCTTCGCGTGTCATCACCACCGTGAGTCCGTTCTTTCGCAAGCTGCTGGCGACCCGGTTGGCGACATCGAGCACCAGGTCCTTTTCGAGCAACCCCTTCGAACCGCGCGCGCCCTTGTCCTCGCCACCGTGACCGGCGTCGAGCACCACCGTGTCGAACGAACTCGGAGTACTGCCGTCTGCGACCGCTTCGGCGGGGGGCAACCAGAAGGCGGAGGCGACCCAAATCAACGCAACCCCAAGTGCGTTTCGCACGCTGCCCGGGTTGTTACGCCATTGCACTTCTCGCCTCCCCCTCGAAAGGTCGACGGTAACACGGAGCTTGGCGCTGCGCGTGCTCCCAGGATACGTTAGGGCCGTGGACATCGAACTCGACTACGGCCGAACGACGCTCCCGCTTTCGCTCCCAGACGATCGGAGCTTCGAGCGCGTCGAGAAAGATTCGGTCGCCCCGATGGCGTCTCCGGACCACGCCTTGCGCGTCGGTATCGAGCGCCCGATCGATGCACCTCCACTGCGGGAGCTGGCCAGGGGGCGCACGGACGCCGTCATCGTCATCTCCGATCGAACACGACCGGTTCCCAACGCACTGCTGATCCCCCCCATTCTCGACGCGCTCGCAGCAGGGGGCCTGCCCAGCGAGGCCGTCACCCTTCAGGTGGCCACCGGTCTCCATCGCGCGTGCACCCAGACCGAACTCGACGAGATGCTCGGTACCGAGATCTCGCGCAGCATCCGAATCGTCCAACACGACGCCCGCGATATCGACGCGCACAGCGATCTCGGTCGTACATCGGGTGGCATCCCGATCCTGATCGACCGCTTCTTCCTCGATAGCGATCTGCGCATCATCACCGGGCTGATCGAACCGCACCTGATGGCCGGATACTCGGGCGGACGCAAGGCGGTCTGCCCGGGACTCGCCGCATCCGAGACGATTCGGGTCGCGCACGGTCCCGCCATGCTCGAGCGCCAGATCGGCCCCGGTATCATCGACGACAACCCACTGCATCGCGGCCTGGTCCAGGTGCTTCGAAAGGTCGGTGTCGACTTCCTCGTCAACGTCGCACTCGACCGCGACCGGCGGATCGCCGGGGTTTTCTGCGGACATCCCGAGACCGCCCATCGGGCCGGGATCGAATTCGTCGAAAGCGAGTCGCACGTCGCACTCGATGATTTCGCAGATTTCGTGATCGTTTCGGGCGGCGGATACCCGCTGGACGCGAGCTTCTACCAGGCCATCAAGGGAATCAGCGCGGCATCGTCGATCGTCCGACCCGGCGGCGTGATTTTTCTTTGCGCCGCACTTTCCGAGGGAATCGGCAGCCCCTCTTTCGAAAAGCTGATCCGCGAAACGCAGACGCCGGAAGACTTCGAAACCCGACTGCTCGACGACCAGTTCTTCGTGGTCGACCAGTGGATGGTCCAGCACCTGTGTCAGGCTCGTCGCAGAGCCCGAGTGCTGCTGTACACAGACGGTTTGCCGTTCGAAGCGGCTTCGGAGCTGCTGGTCGAAGCCGTGCGTTCGCCGGCCGAGGGTGTCGCGCGCGGGCTCGATCACATCGGCGAAACGGGAAGCATCGCTGTGATTCCGCAGGGCCCGTACGTGTTGGCAACCGTGCGCGGTCAGCGGCGGCCACTCGGTGGGCCGGTGGTTCCGGTAGGAAACTGAGAGCCTGAGAACGGGACCCCAGGCTGCCGGCTCGATCCGTCACGGCTGTGTGGTGATTATCACACTCACCTGGACCGGAATTTCCGTCGGTGCTGCTGCGTCGTGGCAGTGCACTCCGCAGCGCGTTCTGCCGAGAAGAGGCTCGAGATGGACTTGCAAACGGATCGATCAGCGGTTGCGCGGGCGCGCACTTCGCGGCGCGGAAGCGGCTGGCTTCCGGGTACCGCTGTTGGATTTGCGTTTTCGCTTCGCGGGCGGTCGGTCGTTGAGATCGATCAAGTCTCCCACCGTCCGGATCGCAGACCCCGCCAATGCAATCCGAAGCAGATCGATCAACGCGATGGCGGTGGCATCCGCATCACCGAGCGCGCGGTGCCGAGATCCATTCGAGATACCCAAATGTGCACACAACGCGTCGAGACTGTATCGACCCAACTCCGGCACCAGCCGCCGGCCGAGCTTTCTCGTACAGAGAACCGGGCCCGGGTAGGCATCGAGGTCGACCGCTTCGA
>JAJDAM010000165.1 GCA_029261905.1 Deltaproteobacteria bacterium | reverse complement strand
TTGTTCTATTTCCTGTCGGATCGACCCATCCCCGGCCCGTTCGATCTTTATCTGCCAGGGTATTTTCGGCCAGGCGAGGATGCTCGGACCGCGAGCCTGGTCGAGACACTGGACCTCGTCGTCTACAACCCGAACGATTCGATCGGGATCCCCAAACCCATCACCGAGTTCGCGCCCCTGACGGCCCGCGCACTGGCGGATCGATTCGCGATCGACGAGGTACTGAATCCCACGGCGTTCGTGCTGAGGCCGAACGAACGAGGCCGGCGAGTCACGGTCGTGGCCGACATCGTTCGGGAATTCGATTCGAAGCGGGCGGTTCCCGATCGGGTTTCGGCGACCAGCTGGCTGATGTACCCGGTCGTGACGACCATCGTTCGAGACGAGGACCTCGCGATCTGTTTCACCCACAGACGTCGAGTCGAGCGTGGTGACACGCTATCGGTTCTGCCGATGTTCAAGCACCTCGCCTGGACGGATCGGTACTGGCACGATGCGGCGCGTCGGGCACACCTGGCGATCGAGGTTCGACCAGAAGACGGTGAAGGGAAACGCCGAACCTTGTACTCGGGAAATCACATTGCAGGGCCGCCCGGAGAGCGGATCGAACTCGACCTGTCTGCCTACGCCGGTCGATCAGTCGCGATTCGCTTCTGTGCCCAGCGCTTCCTGCCGGATCACAAGAAACGCAAAGTAGCGACGGTCGGCTGGGCCGACGCGCGGATCCTTCGCACGGACTGAACGCCCCACAGGTTTGTCGTGGTCTCGTTTCCCGCCAGCAACAGCAAGAAGATGAACAGGAAGATCTCGAAATCGTCGAGGTCGCTCTCGCGTTGACCGGTTTGCTGATCCGATCGTATTGGGGTACCGCCAGTTGGGTACCGCGCCTACGGTGCCCCCAGCTTCAGACTAACGCTTCGACGCGCGGCCAGGTGCAGCCCCGCGAGATCGGGCGCCGTCCGCCTTTGATCCCGTGGCTTTCTGCGCTTCGCGAGGGGCGGCCTTTTGGGGTTCGCGGGCGGCGGCCGGAGTCGGCTTTCGATCAACGGCATCGTGGAGGTCTTCGAGATCTTCCAGCTTCTGTTCCTGCTGGTAGTCCTCGCGTCGCTCATGGCGCCGGATCACGCCGGTAACGCCCGTCGGTCCGACGATATTGGGTGTAGTCGGCGCCGCTTCCTCGACGGGCGCCGGGGCTTCGTCTGTCGGCGTCGCTGCAGTCGTTTGAGCGCTACTCGTCGCAACCGCGAGCCAGCACGTCGAAAACAAGGCTGCAACGAATAGGCTGCTGCGAATGAATCGGGTCCGGGTCGTTTTGATATTTGACATTGGATTCCTCTGTTGTTTCGGTGTTGAATCTGTTTTGGGAGGCAGGGTCGATCGCGTAGACCGTCGCCTCAAAAGTTGGCGATCACCGCCATCGTCGGCCCCCACATGTTCCGCATCGTCCAGTCGAAATCGTTGCCCTTCACGTCCATGTCGAGCCAGCGCATGCCGACTTCGAAGGAGAAGTCGTCGTGGAACTGGTACCCCACGAACAAGTCGGCCAGGCCGTCGGTGCCCTTCTTCCCGTTCCCGATCCCCCAGCCACCGAGCAGTATCCGCCCGTTCAGGCTCCACTTGTCGCAGAAACCCAGTCGGAATTCAGCCCCGACCGGCAGCGCCTCGAAGTAATGCTCAGTGACATCCAAAACGGTCAAGCCGTCCAGGTTGCCTCGGGGGCTCTTGGAAACCTTGGCCTTGAATTGGAGATACATGTATCGGAAGCCCGCACCGAGACCGAACTCGAACGAGTCCAGCGGACCGATGTCGAGCTGCGTCTCGAACAACTGAAACGCGACACTCGGATGCACCAGCGTCATCCCGAGGTCCTGGTCCAGGTCGAAAAAGCGGTCGGGAATCGACTCGTTGATGTCGTCGATCGAAACGTGATCGAAACCCATGTAGAGCAGATCGAGGCGCGCCGTGAGTCGTTCTCGGCTGACCTCGCCGAAGAACAGATAGATCCCGTTGAGATCGGAGAAGATTAGATCGAAGATTTCGCCGTGGTTGAGGTGAAAATCGATCTGCTCTGCCTGGTCGCTGCCAGCGCGGTCTTCGAAGTGAACCGTCGCGTTACCGCGCATGTTCGGGTACCAGATGTACAGCGGAACCGCGACGCGAAACCCCCAGAGACCCTCTTCATCACCAGCCGAAACTGCAGGGATCTCCGATTCAGGAACGAGGACCAGTCCCGAGTCGCCGGCCGTGAGTACGCCGGCCGATTGCGGCTGCGCAAATTCGGCCGAGGGCGCGACCTCGCTTCCGGGGCCGGTGCCCAAATCACCTGCGAACGAAGGCAATGCCGGTGCGGCGAGAAAGACGATCGCCGCGATCAGGCGCGCGCTCGGGTACCCGGGTCGTCCGCTAGATCTCATTGGTTGCCGGTCCTTTCGAGGTTTCTTCCGCAGTCGATCCTGATGGGGTTCTTTCGGCCGCCAGTGTTCGTCGCGCGAGATCGGGATTGATGCTGGTCACGGCGTCGTACTGGGACAGGTGAACGCTTCCGGTCAGCTCGTCCAGAAAATGTGAACGCTGCAAGCGATCCATCACAGGACCCTTCACCTCGGACAGATGGAACGCGATGCCGCCATCATCGAGCCGGTGATTGATCGCTTCGAGACTTTCGAGCGCAGAGGAGTCGATCGCGTTGACGGCAGGGCATTCGAGAATGACGTGACGTATCGCCGGGTTGGCCGCGACTTCCTGGTTGACGAGATCTTCGAGAAACCGGGCGTTCGGGAAGTAGAGACTTTCGTCCACCCGCAGCGACAGAATCTCCGGATCGGTCA
>JAJDAM010000164.1 GCA_029261905.1 Deltaproteobacteria bacterium | reverse complement strand
CGGTTGAGCGGTGAAGCGTTGATCCCGTGACAGGCGCGTGACGAATCGAGATCCCCTGTGGGCCCGGGCCGCACTCTGGCTCCTGTTCGCAGCGTACGCAGCCGAAGCGCTCTTTTTCGTCTACTGGGGCCGCCCGTTCCTCGACGAGGGCGTCTATCTGGCCGCCGGTGGTCGTGTCTACGCCGGATGGCTCCCCTACCGCGACTTCCCCTTCTCTCAGGGGCCGACGATCGCGTACGTGGTTGGCCTGTTCTCCGAAATATTTGGATCGGGCCTGCTCGTCGGAAGGTACGTGTCACTCGCCGCGTGCCTGGCCACGGGGCTCGCCGCGATGACGCTCGGGCGCCGGCTCGCGGGGCCCCTGGCCGGCGCGGTCTCGCTCGTGTTGCTGATGTTGAACCTCCCGGCGATGTGGATCGGCGTGACGGTGACTACGCAGGCGCTATCGACGCCATTGGTCGTGATGGCCGTGCTGTTTCTGACATCGAAACACACGAGCGCGATCGGCTGGGCGATCGCGCCGTCACTGCTTCTGTGGTCGACGTGCATTCGCCTCACGAACGGACTCGCGCTGGCCGTCGTGCTGATCTGGACGGCGGCCGCGCTCGCAAGATCGCCACGCACATTGCTTCGGGTGACCTCGCTGCTGGCCGCCCAGGCATTCGCGCTGACGGCCCCGCTATGGCTCGCGCCACGCGCCGCGTACTTTCACATCTTGGAGTCTCCGCTCACACGGAGTACGCGTGGAGGGTTCCAATACGAATCGCTCCTCGACCGAATCCAAGGCAGCACGGGGTACTTCTCGGTTCCCGAGACGGATTATTTCCCGATCCTTCCGTTGGCGGGAGTCGTACTGCTCCACCTCGGCTGGCGTTTCTGGAGGGGTTGGCGGCCGGATGGGTCGCTGCCGTTGCGCGACGCGTTGACGGGTCGGCTCGCGCTGATTGGTTTCGCAGCACTCGTATTCGTGCCGCACTTTGCGTTGAGTTCGGGCTTCCCGTCCTATTTCGCAACGTCGTCGATCCTGCTGTGCATCGCGATCGCTTCGGCTGCGCCCGCGCTGTTCGGGTTTTCGACATCCGCAGCCACCCGGCACCCGCTGCTGCGAGCCGGCGCCGCCGTGGCGGCAACCGCACTCCTCGGCGTATCCATAGTCGATGCCAGCCGCGAGCGATCGACCTACCTGAATCTGGCGCGTGGCGGTTTCCCGCATTTCCAGCAGACCGGACGCGATCTCAGCGCGCTGCTCGGCCCGGACTGCACGATGGTGACCTTTCAGACGCATCTCGCGATCGAGGCGGGCTGTCGACTCCTTCCCGGGCTCGAATACTCGATGTTCTCGTACTTCACCGACCTGGCGGACGCCGACGCCGAGTCCTACGGCGTACTCACACCCCAACGACTCGACGAGCGCATCCGCGAGTTTCGACCCGAAGCGATCGCCGTTTCGCGGCGACTGGTCGGACGGCTCCGCGGGGCTCCGGGTCCTTCCGACGAGCACGCGCTCGACTTCCTCGAATCGGTGCGCGGAAATTACACCCTTCATTCAAAATTTCCGGTAGCGAGCGGGCTACGGCTCCCGATGGCGACCGGCCAGGAACGAATGCTGTTGTTCGTGCGAAACGATCTGACGATTCAATAGGCCTTCAAGAGACCATCCAGCCGGGAACAGGTCAGGGTCACGTTGAACCGGACATGGTCTGACGGTGCAGTCGCTCGAACAAGCCGCCGGCGTTGCGCAGAGCGTCGAAGCTGCCGCTCTCGACGAGGCGCCCCGCATCGAGCACGAGGATCTGGTCCGCACCTCGAATCGTGGAGAGCCGGTGGGCGATGACGAAAGTGGTTCGGCCCGCACGCGCGCGCTCGAGCCCCGCAACGACGAGGCCTTCCGTCTCGGCGTCGAGCGCCGACGTGGGCTCGTCGAGGATCAGGATGCGCGGGTCGCGAACCAGCGCCCGCGCGATGGTCACGCGTTGCGCCTCTCCCTGGGACAGGGCATGGCCGACTGCGCCCACCCGGGTCGCGAATCCTTCCGGTAGACGCTCGGCGAAAGCTGTCACGCCGGCGACTTCCGCAGCGCGGCGCACATCGTCGTCACTGGCCTCGAGGCGCCCGTAGCGGATGTTGTCGGCGAGCGAGAGCGGAAAGAGCAGGGGCGCCTGCGGGACCACACCGATCTGATTGCGGAGGCTGTGTACGCGGAACTGGCGCAGATCCTTTCCATCGAGAAGGATGCGCCCCGCTGTCGGCTCGTAGAAGCGCGGGATCAGGCTCACGAGCGTGGTCTTGCCCGCACCCGAAGGGCCGACCAGCGCGATCATCGTGCCGGGCTCAGCCTGGAAATCGATGTCTTCGAGTGCAAGCGAATCCTCGGCACCGCTGTAAGCGAACGAGACGTGATCGAAACGCACATGGCCTTCCACTGCACGAAGCGGACGGGAGAACAGCGTGTCGCGTACGTCGGGCTCGCTGTCGAGCACTTCGAACACGCGACGGGCACCGGCCGACGATTCCTGCATCACACCGAGTGTGTGCGAGGCCGAGTCGACCGGCGTGTAGAGGGCCTGCAGATAGCTCACGAACACGACCAGTTCGCCGACGCTGACCTCCCCTTCGAGCCCGAGCCTGCCGCCCGCATACAGCACCGCAGCCGTTGCAAGCGCGAGCAGGACGCTGATGGCACCCGCATATCCCGTTTGTACGAAATACAGCCGGAACGCAGCCCCGAGCGCCCGCGCCGACGCGCGCATGACGTGGGCGCTTTCGTTTGCCTCGGCGGCGAAGGCTTTTACGATGTGGATCGCGTCGACGTCGCGCTGGGTCTCTTCGAGGAAGCGGCTCTCCTGCTCGCTGGACTCGATCGACAACCGGGCGATACGCCCCGACAACAGCCGAATCGTCACGAGGATCAGTGGAGCGACAGCGAACGCGATCACCGCGAGCAGAGGATTCATGCGCGCCATCACGACACCCATGGCGACGACCAACACACTCGTGCTCAGCAGCGGCAACACACCGTTGATCGCAAGCGACTGAACGGAGAACGTGTCGAAAGTGACGCGATAAGCGAGGTCGGTGCTCGGTCGACGACCAAAGAATCCGAGCGACTGGCCATACAGATGAGCGAGAAGATCAGCGCGCAGGTCGCTGACCATCCGTTGGCCGATGCCGATCGTCAGAGCGCTCTGCAACAGCGTGAATGCCGAGAGCAACACCTGAATCAACAGCACTCCGAGACAGGCCACCAACAGCAGTTCGGGTTTGGCGAATGAGTCGAGCCCGCCCATCTCGAGCGGCTCTGCTCCCAGCACGGAATCGACGATGATCTTGAGAGGCCAGGGTTTCGCCACCTCCAGCGCGGCCTGAACACCGACGAACGCGAGTGCCGCACTGAAGCCCGCTCGATACGGTCGCAGATAGCGCAGGATGCGACGGGTCGGGTTCATGAATCCGTTCGCAGCGGCGGCATGGGCACGACCGGGAGCGATTGCGCGGTATTCTCGGTGGCGCGGTGCATCATGCGTGCGAGCCAGGAACACTGCTGGACGACGCGTGCCTCGGTCGCTGCGAGCGCGGCCGTAAACGTCCAGGCCAGTGCGGGCAGTCC
>JAJDAM010000163.1 GCA_029261905.1 Deltaproteobacteria bacterium | reverse complement strand
GAGGCCATCCCTGGCCGCCTTCGCTTCCGAAGCGTTCCGAGTCAGGGCTCGGTTCGGTAACTATCAGCCCCGAAGAAGAGCCGGCCTGAAACCCGCGTTCAGTCGCGAAGCGGGCGGGCGACCTTCTCGATGAACTGGTCGAGTGTGGCGAGTTTCTGGGGCATCGGTCCCAATGTGAAATCCGGCACGATCAGTTCATCGACGCCGGCGTCGCGATAGGCCTCGACGATTTCGCGCACCTCGTCAGCGTTGCCGACGATCTTCGGGCGACCGATGTCGCGGTCGCGCATGCCATCGACGAATGCTGCATCGTCGGACAGAAACAACAGAGCGACCGCCGAACGCTGGATCTCGGACGGATCGCGGCCCACCTTTGCGCAGTGTTGATCGAGGATCCCGTTCTTGCGCCGCAGCGTTTCGACGTCTCCCCAGACGTTCCACTCGTCGGCCCAACGCGCCACGATGCGCAACGTGACCTTCTCTCCTCCCCCGCCGATGAGCAGCGGCATCGGAGACTGGACGGGCTTCGGCTCCAGCGATGCGTCCGCGAGCTGGTAGTACTTGCCATCGAAGTTCGATGTCTTCTCGCGGTAGAGACTCTTGATTACCTGACAAGCTTCTTCGAGCCGTGCGAGGCGCTCGCCCACCGTGTAGAACGGCACTCCATACTGGAGGTGCTCGTTCTCCTGCCATCCTGAACCCAGGCCGAGAACTGCGCGTCCCTGACTGATGTGATCCACGGTCGCAGCCATCTTCGCGAGCACGGCCGGGTGGCGATAGGTGTTGCCTGTCACCAGTGTGCCGAGTCGGATCCGCGGCACCGATGCAGCCAAAGCCGCGAGAGTCGTCCAGGCTTCCGGCCACGGTGCGCTCGTATCCTCGCTATCGGGCATGAAGTGGTCGGCGCACCACAGGCCATCCCAGCCGGTCGACGCGGCGTGGCGTGCGATCTCTTTCATCTCTTCGAATGATTGCGTGGGGTTGGGCCAGACGCTGAACCGCATGGACATACCTCCTCAATTGAAAACAGACAGTACGGATCCCAGGCCGTTGCGGAAAGCGCGGACGCCGGCCCGTGCCGATTACGGAACGACCAGATTCGCGATGAATTCGGCGTGCGCCTCGATCGCGTCCGGCTTTCTGGGATCGAGCCCCGTCAACCGGCGGCAGTTGGGCGCAACCGCGAAAATCAACGCGGCAGCACCGGCCAACGCGTAGAAAGCGTGCGGTACCGCGGCCTCTTCGATTCCAGCCACGCGCGCGACGCCGTGTTCCTTCATGTATTCGAAGCGCGGTTTGATGTGGGTGTCGACGAGCCACCGCTGCCGGGCGTCCGTGCGATTGCCGCAATCGACCATGAAGCGGAAGAACTCCGGGTGCTTGGCCATCAGCCGAACGAATTCGCGGATCACGCCCCGACTGCGCTCCTTCGGGTCGGCGTGCTCCAGCGACGCGAGCCGATCGTCGAGGCTCTCGAAGATGCCGAACACACGATCCGCGGCAGCACGCCAAAGCGCATCCTTGCTGGGGAAGTGGTACGTGAGAAGCCCCTGATCGGTGCCCGCCCGTTGCGCGATGTCGCGCGTGCTCGCGGCCTCGAAACCCTTCTCGGCAAATGCCTCGACGGCGGCCCGTACGATGCGTTCACGTGCCTCGCCACGCGGCACCCGGGTCTTGCGTGCAGAGCTCTTCGCCATTCGAGCATGCTAGTCAGTTGACAAGTCATCGGCAATGCCCGAACCTTGTCGATTGAAAAGTCGATTGAAAAGTCGGCTGGAGAAGTCGACTGAGAGGCCGATTGAGAAGTGCTGCGAGGGCTCCGCGAGCGACCTCGCCAAGGAGGGACCGATGGATTTCCTGAAGCCCGGACCGGAACTCGCACCCTACGCACTGCAAGCCATGACAATGATCACTCGAGCCGCAGACAACGGCCTCGATCAGCCACAACGGGCCATGCTGGATGCGATCCAGCGACTCGTGCTGGACACCGATCTCGACGTCGAAAGCTTGAAGCCGATCGCGCCAGCCGAGTTGGCGGTTGCCATCGAGGATCCAAAGCTGGCGCGCCACCTGGTCCGATTGATGGTTGCGCTGAGCCTCGCGGACGGTCCCCCGAGCAAGGAGCAGGTATCGCTGATCTCCAGCTTCGCCACCGCACTCGGCGTCGAGGAACCCTCGGTCAAGGTCATCGGGCACCTCGCAAACGGAAAACTCAAGCGGTTCCGGATCGCCTTCTTGCGCCATTCGCACATCCGAACCTACCTCCGCAACACTTACCGCATGCTCGGCGGCGTTCGGCCGATGATCCGCGCGACCCTCATCGCGCGCGGAGTGCTCAAAGAAGATGCGGAACAGACCGCGCGCTTTCGCGCACTCGCAGACCTGCCGGAAGACACGCTCGGGCATGCCTTCTACCGCCACTACACAGACGAGGGACTGGCGTTTCCCGGCGCGAAGGGAGGCTTTCCAATCGGCGCGCTGTATCACGACTTCGCCCACGTACTCGCTGGCTACGACACCTCACCCGAGGGTGAGATGAAGAACGCCGCGTTCCAGGCCGGCTTCACGCAGCACGACGACGATTTTTTCACCGCGCTGTTTGCGATCGTCATCCACACCGCGGGCGTCAACCTCGCCCCATTTCCGATGCCGGTGCTCCGGGGCCGGATCGGCCAGGGCGAACTGGCATTCGACGTTTTCCGTGGACTCCAACGCGGCGCCGAGATGAAGATCGATCTCGGCAACGACTGGGACTTCTGGGAGTACGTCGAACTTCCGCTCGAAGTCGCGCGAAAGAACCTCGGCGTTCCGCCGCTGGTAGCCAGCCCGCATTAGAAGCCCGGAACCGCCCGCGGAACAGCGGTGAGCACCGCCTCGCAATCGCGCCCTACCCTCGGCTGCGCTGCGCGGCTCGTCGTTTGACGTTCCCGTCGATGATGAGCCGTCAATGACGAGCCATCGCGTTCGGTTCCTTCGACCCATACGCCGACGCATGGCAGGAAACAGCCCGCAGGGAGTTGACTGAGTACCCTAACTATCTGAAAATCCACGCGATTGTTTGACTCCCCGGTCGTCCAATGGCAGGACAACAGACTTTGAATCTGTGAATCATGGTTCGAATCCATGCCGGGGATCCAACGCTCCCTATGACGGCGAACAACGTGGCTCCGCGCATTTACTGTATCCCGGCAACGGACGCGCCGGTCGTCGCGGTACTGCGCCGTGGGCCGAGCGATTGGTTCCACGTCGGGCGTTGGGATCTTGCCCGAGAACGATTCGACGGGGGTGCGTGGTTCGCGGGCCGCATCTTCCCGCGCCGCAGTGCCCTTTCTCCCGACGGCAGGTTCCTTTGTTATTTCGCCCACAAGCCGGGTTCGAGCTGGGAACACGGGGAGGCGTATGTCGCGGTCTCGAAGCTTCCGTGGCTGTCGGCTCTCCACGCGTTTGGAACCTGTGGCACGTGGACGCGCGGCTTCTACTTCACCGAAGATGGAGGCTGCGACATTCCGGAAGCGGAGGGGCTTCCGATCGCGTACGGCCTTCGGTCGATCCCGGCCGTTCAATTCGCCAACGAAAGGCGTCGTGGCTGGGAGGAGGCGCCGGATTCGCCGCCGCGCCGGCCCGATGACGTCTGGGATCAACACCGCAATGCGCGGCTTCGCAAACGCCAGCCCGGAGCCGAGCGTGTGCTGTGTGTCGAGAGCGTCGGCGCGGCCGGCGGTGAGTTCGGCACCGATCAGGCGGTCGATGGCCTCCTCGGTCGCTACGCGATCGAAGCGAATGGGGACGTGGAACTGCTCGATGATCTGCAATGGGCCGACTGGAGTCGTGACGGCCGGCTATTGGTCGCGACGCGAAGTGGCCGTATCCAGATCTGGAAGCTGGAGGACGATCGACGGCGGGTCGATTTCGATTTCGACCTGTCGACCCTCGAACCGGATCCGGTCGCGCCGCCCGGCGACGCACGACACTGGTAGCCGGCTCTACCGGCGATTTCGACCGTCCCTGGCGGCTACGAGTGGCGACTTGCCAACGCGAATCCCACGAGTCCAAGCGCCAGTAGCCATGCGGTCCCGGGCTCCGGCATTTGTGCGGTCACTGCACCGAGTGTCACCTGGGAGGCAGGAAGAATTCCAGCCCCGATGCCGCTGGCGATCGAGTCGTTCATGCCCAGAAACGCAAAAATGTTATAGGGACCGCCACCGCCACCTGGCGCTTTGTGAAATGTGATCGTTCCGAGCAGGTAACTCTGGCCCCCTGGGAGTCCGGTCCCGATGTAGGGGGGAGTGCGGCCGCGTTGAACGACTCGACGGTGCCACCGAAGTCACTCGTGGGTCCGAGAGTCAGCGGCAAGAACGGCGACGTTCCGCCGTTGGGATTATTGAAGAGCCCGACGACCACTAACTCGCCGGCCGCCGCGCTGTAATCGACCGACACGCTGGCACCAATGTTGAGTACGTCATTCGTAAGGACGATGTTCAATACCGCGCTGCTGGAAGTCGCGAGGGTCGTATTCGATCCGCCACCGGACCAGATCAAATCGATCGTTGCGCTGGCGCCGGCGGAAGAAGCGAAGCCAATGAGAGTGACCAGGCTGGTGATCAAGCTGACGATTCTCATAGTCTGTCTCCTCGAGCCGTTCGGCAGGAGTCTGATCGATCCGGGCGATTCCTACACTTCGACCCGTCAGTAGGACGTTTTTGGGGACGATTGTCGAGGTAGTCTGGCCCGCCGCGGGCGATTTGCGCACAACCCCCAGCCACGAGCGCTGCGATGCCGATCGGGTTTGACCACCGCGAATGGCTCCGGCATACTCGTTCGACTCGAATAATCAACGAATCCAAGTAGTTGGGCACGCGCTTGGATCGCATTGGGTTCGTGGATCGCGGTTCGAATCCACTGCGAGGACCCAGCCCGACGGTTAGCCCATGCAGCCGGAACGTCAGGTCGAACGCGGTCAGCCCGCCACGCGGAGAGTCGGGCGAAGTGCGCGCGTTGTGGCGCGCATGCTGGCTGTAGGATGTCTGATCGGCCCGTTTCTCTCCGAGTCGACGCTTGCCGCGACACCCGGCAAGTCCTTCAGCGAAATCGTCGCGCAGCTCCAACTCGACTCTGAAGACACCACTAGCGCTAGCTACCGCGCTGGCGAGGTGATCGTCAAATACCGTGACAGTGGGCCTGATGCGATTCGGGGAGATGTCCAGGCTCTGGTGTCTCGCGGTCGCCGGTTTCAATCGATCGCGGCCAGTGGATCGGGCTCCCTCGACCGTCTGCACGCCCGCTTCGGCGTCAGCGCGGCGCGACGCGTGTTTCGCAACACGCGCGGCCGCGCGATGGTTCGGGGACACTTGAATTCTTCGGCCAGCGCCAGCGCGACCGACGCGCTTTCACAGATCTACCTGTTGAATGCTCCGGCCACGACCAACCTGATTCACATGTGCAAGGCGTTCGAAGCCGACCCCGGCGTCGAATACTGTCATCCGAACTTCCGATTCGAAACCTTCCACACTCCGAACGACGAATACCTCGGAACATCAGGAGCCTGGGGACAGCCCTACCCCGACCTCTGGGGACTCGCGCGAATCCGAGCGCACGACGCCTGGCACGAGATCGGTACCGACCCGGCACCCGTGACGGTCGCCGTGGTCGACACCGGCGTCGACTACAACCACCCCGATCTGCTCGAAAACGTGTGGCGCAACGAAGGCGAGCTTTCGCCGTGGGGCCGCTTCATTCCGGGTGACATCAACAGCGATGGATGCCCCGGAAAATGCGGTGTCGACGAGGATGGCGACGGCCTCGTCGATGAGGACTCTTCCGGCTGCGGCGCAGACGGATTCGACGCGTTCGATCTCGCGTGCAGCTACCTCGACGATCTCGATTTCGACGACGACGAAAACGGATTCCCCGACGACTACATCGGTTGGGACTTTCACTCCGACGACAACGACCCGATCGACGATGTCGGCCACGGCACCCATGTGGCCGGAACCATTGCTGCGACGGTCGACAACGCGATCGGGATCGCGGGTGTCGCGCCCAATGCGCGCATCATGATCGTCAAAGGGCTGGGACCGACCGGGGGATCGACAGCGGATCTCGTCGCGGCGCTGAAGTATGCGGTCGACCAGGGTGCAGACATCATCAATAACAGCTGGGGGAACGGTGTCCCTGCGACCGCGCCCGAAGCCTTGATCGATGCGATCGAATATGCGACTGCAAACGGTGTCGTCGTGGTCTCTGCGGCGGGAAACTCCAGATCGAAGCTGGGCGGGCTCGCACGCGGCCATGCACCCGCGAGCATCCCCGATTCGATCGCGGTCTCGGCCTTCGATCGCTTCGATCGCCTCGCAGATTTCTCGAACTTCGGGGTCGGTATCGACGTGGCCGCACCCGGTGGCGATAGCGCAGACGACACGAGCAATACGAATGCACAGTACGTGAACATCCTGTCGCTGCGCGCTGCGGGGCAGCTCGAAGACGAATTCGTTCGGGTCGGCGACGACTACCTGCGCCTGCGCGGCACCTCGATGGCCTCACCACACGTTGCGGGCGTCGCCGCGTTGACGCTGTCGGCGTTTCCGAACTACACGGTCGAAGAGATTCGCCAAGCGATCAAGCTGGGCGCGGATGACACCGGAACACAGGGATGGGACAACCATTCGGGCAGCGGTCGCATCAATTCATTGGCGTCGGTGGGGTTCGAGCGACCCTGCTCCGCCTTGATTCGAGAACCCGCTACCGGCGAAATCCTGGCGGGATCGGTCGAGATTCGGGGCATGGCGGCGGGCCACGATGCGATCGGTGGAGCCAACTTCGCCGGCTATCGAGTCGAGTTCGCTGCCGGGATCGATCCCGGCGCGAGTGAATGGACGCTGATCGAATCGTCGATGACTCCCGTAGCCGAGCCGGACTCGCTGCTCGCAAACTGGGTGCTCCCAGGATTGCTTCCGGACGGCGAGTATTCACTGAGGCTCGTGGTCCGCGACGAACTCGACCGCGAATACGAATCGCGCATTCGAATCGAGGTAGACCAACACGATCCACCCGAAATGACCGGTTGGCCCCGACTTCCCGAGCGCGGCGCAGGGCAGTTGCTTCCGATGATGCCGAGTGTCGGCGATCTCGACGGAGACGGAGACCTCGAAGTACTGCTTGGGCCCTACGCGTGGCACCACACGGGGTCGGCGATTTCGAATCATCCACTCGGATTTTTCACCGACAACCCGTTCGCGCTGTCGCTGTTCCAGGGGATTCACGGCGCGCCGGCGATCGGAGATATCGACGGTGATGGCAGCAACGAAGTCGTGCTGATCTACCACAACCAGTTCGCGGATTCCGGGGCCATCCACGTGTTCGGAAATGATGGTCAGCCAATGGCCGGCTGGCCAAAGACGGTTGACTTCGACGGCACGCTCGGACGAACCGCGACGCCCGTACTGGCCGACATCGATGGCGATGGCATCCTCGATGTGATCGGTGTCGATTCCGAAGGGGTAAACGGCAGGTCTTGTCAGCTCGATGTCTATCGTGGCGACGGGTCGACGATTTTCAGTCGGAGCTTCGAACACACCTGTCTGACGATCCCGACCATCGCCGATCTCGACGGCGACACGCGTCCCGAGATCCTCTTGTTGGGCTCGGAAGGGCAGATCGTCGTGCTCGACTCCGGTGGTCAACCGGCAGCGATCTGGCCGCAGAATTTCCGGGTCCGCGATTTGTTCGACTACGTTGCACCCAGCGTCGGGGACCTCGATGGCGATGGAGGACTCGATATCGTCGTCGCGTCGACCAACGGACAGGTGTACGCATTTGCGAGCAACGGTCTCGCGCTCGACGGCTGGCCGGCCGACGTCGATTGCTGCGATCCGTCGATTCCCGCGCTGGCGGATCTCGACCAGGACGGTCGGCTCGAAGTCGTCATCGGCGATCGAGACGGCCGCATCCACGCGTTCGATCACCGCGGCAGTCCTCTCGACGGCTGGCCCATCCGAGTCGGGGGGCCCGCCAACACCACGCCGGCCATCGCCGATATCGATGGCGATGGAAGCCTCGAGATCATCGTGGTGACCGGCGATCGAAAAGTGCACGCGTGGAACGTTGCGGGTCGGGAAGTCATCGAGCAGGGTTGGCCGGTCTCGACCGGTGAGTACGCGGCCGACTCTCCGTTTCAGGACGTGCTGGGCATGGCGGCTCCTCCCCTCGTTGCCGACCTCGATCTCGACGGTGATCGAGAGGTGATCGCCTTCACGCGAAATCTGCACGTATGGGACCTGGCCGACCCCGCACCCGCGCTGCCGCACGAATGGACGATGTACCGTTCGACCCCGCAGATCTCCGGCGCTGTCGACCAAGAGCGTCTCGCGATCCCTCCGAGCACTCCGCGCATCTACGTGCTTCCCGAAAACCTACGGGTGGCGGATATCGAATCGTTCCCGCTCACGTTCGATCTGGCCTCTCCAGCCGCGCCGATTGCCGAGGCACACTGGTCGATCTTCGATGCGGACGACACCGAGCGGAGGGAGATCATCGGTTGGCTCGATGGTCAGCAGGTCGATCTGGCAGACACCCAGCATCTACCGGCCGCGATCGGTCTCGTGACACGGACGATCCGACTCCCCGAACCGGGTCGCTTCCAGGTCCGAGCCCTGATCCGAACCGAGCCCGATCCGGAAACCGGCGAGAGCGCGGAACACCTGTTCACGACCGAAATCATCGAAGTGATCGAGATCGCCGGCGCGAACCCGACCGTACAGATGATCCCCGGCCCGTCGGCGTTCGCACGCACCACGGTCGCGGCCCAGGTGGATTTCGAACTGATCGAAGGTTTGCGGCTGCTCATATA
>JAJDAM010000162.1 GCA_029261905.1 Deltaproteobacteria bacterium | reverse complement strand
GATGATTTCGAGGGCGAGATCGTGCACCCGCAGACCTGGCCCGAGGACCTCGACTACAAGGGAAAGAATGTCCTCGTGATCGGATCGGGTGCGACAGCCGCAACCCTCGTTCCGGCGATAGCCGGCGACTGCGGGCATGTGACGTTGTTGCAGCGCTCACCGACATTCTTCATCCCCGGCCGCAACGAAAACGAACTCGCCGACCAACTTCGCGAGCTCGAGATCGACGAAACCTGGATTCACGAGATCACCCGCAGGAAGCTCCTTCAGGACCAGGCCAACCTCACCAAGCTCGCGCTCGAACAGCCAGAGTTCGTCCGAAAAGAGTTGCTGGACGGTGTTCGCGCGTATCTCGGCCCGGACTTCGACGTCGAGAAACACTTCAACCCGAAGTATCGACCGTGGCAGCAGCGGATCGCGTTCGTTCCCGATGGTGACATCTTCAAAGGGATCGCGTCCGGAAAGGCGTCGATCGTCACCGACGAGATCGATCGATTCACCGAGAAGGGAATCCGGTTGAAGTCCGGCGAGGTACTCGAAGCCGACATCATCGTCACTGCGACGGGTTTCAACGTAAGCGTGCTCGGCGAAATCGCCTTCACCGTCGACGACGAGCCCGTCGATTTCTCCAAGACAGTCACGTATCGCGGCATGATGTTCACCGGTGTACCCAACATGCTCTGGATCTTCGGGTATTTCCGCGCCAGCTGGACACTGCGGGTGGACTTGCTGGGAGACTTCGTGTGTCGCCTTCTCAATCGCATGACCGACGCGGGTGTACAACAGGTGACGCCGGTGCTGCGCCCCGAGGACCGCGACATGCCGCTGCTTCCGTGGATGGACCCTGAGAACTTCAACCCCGGCTACCTGATGCGCGCCATGCACCTGCTCCCGAGGCGAGGCGACAAGCCGGAGTGGCAGCACACGCAGGATTACTGGAAAGAGAAGGAAGACATTCCGGCGATCGATCTCGAAGGAAGCGAGTTCGACTATCAATGAGATCAATGAGAACGATGAGCCGATGAACAGCGAACCACCGCGCCTTCGGTGGCTGACTCGCGGCTGAAATCAGACCCTCTCGATCTCGAGCACCAGCTCTTCGAGCCCGCGCAGGATGAAGCTCGGTTCGTAGACGAGTTCCAGGTCGTCTGCGAGGCGGACCGACTTGATCGCCTTCGTCATTTCCTCGAGTGATACGCGCAATTCCGCTCGCGCCAGCGGCGCTCCGATACAGAAGTGAGCGCCGACCCCGAAGGCGAGGTGTTCGCGAAGATTCGGACGATCGGGATCGAAGCGGTCGGGGTCGGGGAAGCGGTTCTCGTCGCGGTTCGCGGACCCGAACATCACCCACAAAGTCGCGCCTCTCGGGATGTCGACGCCTTCGATCACGCTGTCGACAGTCGCGGTGCGGAAGAGGCCCTGGTTGGGGGATGCCAACCGCAACCCCTCTTCCAACACATTTTTGATCCACTCCGGCTCTTCGCGCATACGCTCCCACACAGCGGGACGCTCCGCGATCATTTTCATGACCTCATTGAAGCCTTTGGTGGATGCTTCTTTCCCGGCGATCTGCAGCTGAATGATGATCGAAATGAGTTCGGCGACGTTGAGTTTTCTCGGCGCCTCGCCTGCGAGTTCCAGGTCTGCGACCACCAACTCGCTGATGACGTCGTCTCCGGGTTCGCGACGCTTTTCTTCGATGTGGTTCGCCCAGAAGTGCATCATTTCGACCATGCCCCGCATGGCGTCGAGGCGCGCGTCATCCGAAATATCGGCGCCGATTGCAGCGACCGCGTCGTCTGCCCATCGATCGAGATCGGGCTCGCCTTCCGGCCCCACACCCAGCAATCCGGCGATCATCCTGACAGGCAAGTGCTCGGCGAAGCTTCGTTTGAAGTCGATGCGACCTGAATCCGGCCAGGGCGCCATCAGATCCTTCGCGATGTCACGTATTCGATCTTCCATCTTCCGAATGCGCCGCGGTCCAATCAGCGGCGCGACGGCCTTGCGATAGCGCGTGTGCACCGGAGGATCGGCAGTCACCATCGTCGGTAGCGGCGGAAGCCATCCTTTCGCCTGAGCCGCGATCTTCCCGAGTTCTCGTAGCAACTCGGGATTGTTGGGCATCGTCGCGGCGTTGCTGAACTGCGACGAATACGTCGTCGGGTCTGCGAGCACTTCGCGAACGGTGTCGTACCGCGACACGAAGTAGACGCCACTCTTCGGATGCTGATACACCGGCGCATCGCGTCGGAGAGCCGCGTAGTGGGGGAAGGGATCCTGCTGTGCGGCCGGATCGGTCGGATCGTATCCAGAGAGGACCTTGGGCGTACCTGCGGGTGTAGTCGCCATCGTTGTGACAGATTACCATCATGGTTAGGCGAAGTAAGTCGAAGAACGATGGAGCGCTACTTCCGATACAAGAGAACATGGATCGAGCACACGTGAACCCGCCGTGGCGACACCCAGCTACCTGACCCAGGTTGGGGCATTGAGTCGCAGATCACACGGAGCGAACGGGCGTCATCGCGAATGAACCCGCCAAAGCGTAGCGAGCCGACCGGGCGGCCTACCAAGGCCAGCGTCAGGCGTCCGGCCGAAGCCCCAAATCGAGGATCGTGTCTTCCTCGTGTTTCATATCCCGGCGGAGGTACTCGCAAAAACTGCGCAGTTCGTTCGAGACGAGTGCGGTCGGCCGCCCCTGTTCCTCGAGCCGTCGCAGCAGGTAGGTGAGCATTGCGCGTTGTTCGCTGTGCTCGCGCATCAAACGCTCAGCGAGAGCAGGCCCACGATCGGAAATTTTCTCGAGTGCAGGAGCGAGCAATGAATCTTCGAGCGCCAAATGCGCAGCGAAGATCTCGTACAGGCCGACGCCGACCTCCCGAATCTCCGCCCCGACATCCTCGTCACGACCGAATCGCTTGTTCAAGTCATCGATTTCGTCGATGATCCCACGAATCTTCTCGTGCTCTCCGAAGACGCGCGTTCGAATTTCTTCGGGATTCATTTCGACGCCCCCAATACCAATACCTGCTCGCCCCGTGTCCTAGGCCTTTCGGCGCGCGAAAACCCTCCCTTGAACTCAACCTACCCAGGTGCCCATTGGAGGGCGGATCCAGTTGGATTCACCGCGGGTGGCATACAGCCCCGATCGTCTCATCCTCGCCCGGACTTTTCGCGTCCCAGCGGAAATGCGTCGGGTCGCGCGCAGCCACGCGCCGACGGGCATGGCCACCCGGTGGGACCTCTAAAGCTCCTGTAGGCTGCGCGGAAGCCAAGACTCGACACGAGGTGTTCGAGAATCGTGTCTTCAATCCAGTCGCTGATTGCACGATGGCGCGCAGACGTGCACCTTGGATTCCGACGCCACTTCAGCGCGCGGATTCGGGAGGGGAAAGACGTGGGTGAATCGATGGATCGATCAATCGGTGAGTCGATCGTGGGTGCCGGCCAGGCTCGACCGGTCTGCGTAGTGGGTGTCCCGGCAAACAGCGCACCCGAAATCGTCGAGGCTGCGGTTCGTCGCGCCGCCGAAGCCACGACCGACTTCAGTTGGCTCGGCCGCGGCGACCGGGTGCTGATCAAGCCGGTCTGCAATTCCGCCAACCCCTACCCGGCGACCACAGACCCGGTTGCCCTGTTTGCGATGATCCGGCTGCTGCAGGAACGCGGCGCCGGAAAGATCACCGTCGCGGACATGTCGGGTGTGCAGTTCGTTCGATTTTCGCCTGACAAGCAGCGAGGCAGCTCGCGCAAGCTGATGACCGACAGTGGGATGGCATCAGCGATCGACGCGGCAGGCGCTGAGCTTCACGCGTTCGAAGAAGGCGGATGGGACGCATTCCACGAAGAGTCGCCGGTCGGCGGTGGGCGTTGGTCGCAGCCGGTGATGATGCCCGACGTCTTGAACGAGGTGGACCATGTCGTTTTGATGCCGCGGTGTGCGCGACACATCCTTGCGGGGAGCACGCTCGGCCTGAAAGCGGCCGTGGGTTGGTGGCGACACGATTCCCGACTCCTCTACCACCGAGAGGGTGCTTCGCTGCCAGAGAAAACGGCCGAGGCGAACAGGGTCCCGTCACTCCTCGAAAAACAGCGGCTCGTTCTGACCAGCGCTACCAAGGTGATGACGACTTTCGGTCCCGATGAAGGCTATATCGTTGCACCCGAAACCGGACTGATCATTGCCAGTTCGTCAGTCGTAGCACACGACATGGTCTCTCTTGCGTGGCTGAACGAAAACCGTCGCATCACGCCGCCAAAGCGCCGCGACAAGATCGTCAACGACCCTCATCGCTCGGCGCTCGTACGCGGTGTGGCGAACCGTTTCGTGACTTCGATCCTCGGCGGCAGCGTTGGCGACGTCTTGCGGACCGAGACGCCGCCCGGCGGAACGACCGGCAGTATTTTTGAAGATCGCATGCTGGTGGCCGGGTTCGAGATCTCAGGCGGGGTGCCTGAAGTTGCACTTTCCGACGAGGGCAGATCGATTCCAACTGACGTGATGGACGCGCTGAATACGGCGCTGCAGCCGATCCACGCCTAACAGGCTGCCAAGGCCCATCGCGACCCGCTCGCAAATCGCGAAGTCACTGCCTGCCGCCGACAGGCCGATTGCCGAAGATCAGTTACTCTCGCGCGATTCGCACCAATCGATCGCACCCCCAATTCGGCCGAGCCACGCCTTGACGACACCGTTGAAATCTCTGATCGAACTCCTCGACCTCGAGGAGCTGGAACGCGACCTGTTTCGTGGCCGCAGTCCGCAGGAACACTCTCAGCGGGTGTTCGGCGGACAGGTCGTCGGCCAGGCGCTGGTGGCCGCCAGTCGCACGGTGGAAGATCGGCGCGTCCACTCGTTGAAGGGCGACTTTCTGCGGCCCGGCGACCCGAAGATCCCGATCCTCTATGAAGTCGATCGGATCCGCGATGGCCGCAGTTTCACCACGCGCCGCGTGGTCGCGATCCAGCACGGTCGTGCGATCTTCAGCATGTCGGTCTCCCACCAGGTCGAGGAATCGGGGTTGGAACACCAGTTGTCCATGCCCGACGTGCCCGGTCCGCTCGACACGCCGGATCCCGCGATGTACCACGAGAAGATCCGCCAGCGGGTGCCGACCGAGTATCGGCAATGGCTGGATTCACCCCGACCGATCGAACAACGCATGGTCGACCCGATCGATCCCATTGACCCCGACAAGCGGCAGCCACAGCTCGCGGTATGGCTTCGGGCGGCGGGTCGCATGCCAGACGACGATCAGCTCCACCAGTGCGTGCTCGCGTACGCGTCGGATCTGAACCTGCTCGACACCTGCCTGCTACCGCACGGTGTTTCGTGGATGAATCCGAAGTTCCAGAGCGCGAGCCTCGATCATTCGATCTGGTTCCATCACCGCTTCCGAGCCGATGAGTGGCTGCTGTTCGTGCAAGACAGCCCGGCCTCATCGGGAGGCCGCGGGTTCAATCGCGGCCTGGTCTACACGGAGAATGGACGATTGGTTGCCTCGGTCGTGCAGGAAGGGCTGATCCGCCTGCACACGTGAGGGGTGACCGCGAGCCGGCCTGTTCGAGTTCATCGGCGAATGGAACTGACTGCGAACCCGATCGTGGCAAGTACGAGCGCGAGTACCAGGCGAGGATCTCCAAGCTGGAACCAGGGATCGATCGGAAACGCGAAAGTCTTGTTGATCGCTGCGATCTTGAATTCGTGTGACCCCTGGAACGCCGGGTTGCTGGTGATTTCCAGCATGTCGCGCCGACTGCGGTATCGCATTCCCGCGCCCTGGTCCCAGACCCGCACGCCATCGATCCCGAACATCTCCAGCGAAGGCGCTGCGGCCTGCCCGAAGAGCACTGGATGACAGGCGCGACTCAGCAATGCGGGAATCATGTACTCCATGTATTTCCCGAGTACGTCCGAACTCGTCTCGCCCGGCTCGACACCTTCCACCTGTATCGGTGTGTCGTGGAGATCGATCACATTGAGCATGACGAAGTCATCGCCGGTGTCCGACTCGAGGAAGTCGCGGAACATCGCCCGTCGCTCGGCCGACATATCGGGGTTCCGCGCGGTCAGGGCCGCGAAAAAGTGCTCGATCTCTGCTTCGCTCAGTGGCCCGCCGAATGACGTGTACCAGCTGAAGAACGCCAGGTAGCCGACTCCCAACACGGCCCAGGTGATCTTGTTTCGCATCGGGAGCGCGATGGCCTCCTACTTCACTTCCGGGCCGACGCGGGATCCCAGCAGCGTTGCCAGTTCTGCGTCACCGGTGTGGATCAGCGCTTCGACCCACGAGTGGAACCTCTGGCCGCCGCCTTCGTTGCGCCCGAACAACACGTCCTTCTTGGCTCCCGTCTTGATCGAACGCTGGATTCGATTCCCGGTGAAATAGTCCTCGTCGCGCACGACGTGTTTCAAGAAGGCCATCTGCTCGTCGATCTTTGCCTGGTGTTCGGCATCGGGCTCGACCGGGGACAGGAAGATCTGATTCGTCACCGAGTCGTCGGGCGTGCTACCCGGAAACAACTGCGACAGCATGTAGAGCTTCCCGCCGGCGTCGAAAGACGCGACGGAGATGTGCGGGAAGATCGTCCACACCCCGGCCGTCATTCCCTCGAGCGGCCACTCCTCCTCGGGCATTGCCTCGAGTGCTTCCATCCCGGGGATCGGCATCCCGACCCGTTGATGGGGCCCCCATGCGTCGTACACAGCCTTGTTCGGAATCTCGGTCCCGAAGGATTCCTTGTGCAGAATCGGAAGATGATAGAAATCGAGGTAGCCGTCGTAGGCGACCTTCCAATTGGGCCCCTCGACAGACTGGCG
>JAJDAM010000161.1 GCA_029261905.1 Deltaproteobacteria bacterium | reverse complement strand
TCGTTCTTCCACCAACCAGACTGCTCGGCGCCGTGGAAGATGGCCATCAGTGCCGCAGCACCGTCGACCATGGCGGCGTCTACGACCTGGCCCTTGCCAGAGGTGGCGCGCTCGACCAGCGCGCAAGCGACTCCAAACGCGAGCAACATCCCGCCGCCGCCGAAATCGCCCACGAGATTGAGCGGCGGAAGCGGCTTCTGGCCCTTGCGACCGATCGGCTCGAGCGCGCCCGCCAGTGCGATGTAGTTGATGTCGTGGCCGGCAACCTGCGCCAGCGGGCCTTCCTGTCCCCATCCGGTCATGCGGCCGTAGATGATGCGCGGGTTTCGCGCGAGACACACATCCGGACCGACGCCGAGCCTCTCCATCACACCCGGCCGGAAACCCTCGAGAATCGCATCTGCGCGCTCGACCAACTGGAGCAGCATCTCGACGCCTTCGGGGTTCTTCAGATCGAGCCCGATACTCCTGCGACCACGAGCGAGAAAATCGAGCGGCGGCGGACCTGTCTGGCCTGACACATTCTGGGCCCGATCGACGCGGAGGATCTCGGCTCCCATGTCGGACAGCATCATCGACGCAAACGGCCCCGGACCGATGCCCGCGATTTCGAGGATTTTGACACCGTCTAGGGGTCCCATCGTGATTCTCCTGCTTTGATTTCAGTGGCCTTCAGTCAAGAATTCCCGTCGAGGCCTGGCTGGCCGAGGGACGCGTCAAGGTACCCCAAACGCACGGATCGGTGCATGCCGGGTACGATTCGCGTGCGGGTCATCGCGGCCGCGAAAATTCGTCGAGTACGGCTTCGAGCAGCCGCGCCTTGTCGCCGGCCTCTGCCCACTCTTCGGCCGGGTCTGAATCCGCAACGATTCCGCCGCCCGAATGAACGTATGCGCGCCCGCGCTGCGCGATGATCGTCCGAATCACGACCGACAGGTCCAAGCCACCGCGGACATCAAAGTAGCCAATCGCGCCCGAGTAGATGCCGCGGCGGACCGGCTCGAGCCCATCGAGGATGCGCATCGCTGCGATCTTCGGGGCGCCGGTCATGGATCCGGGCGGGAACGTGGCGCGGACCAGATCCAGCGCATCCCGATCCGCGCGCAGCTGCCCGGTAACGGTCGACATCATCTGGTGAACCGACGCATAGCTTTCGATGGCCATGAGTTCGGGGACTTCGACACTGCCCGTCTCGCAGACGCGTCCCAAATCGTTGCGAACCAGATCCACGATCATCAGATTTTCGGCTCGGTCCTTCTCGGAGACAGCCAACTCGTCGCGAATTGCAAGATCGGTAGTGTCGCTGTTCCCGCGAGGCCGGGTTCCTTTGATTGGCCGGCTCTCCGCCTGTCCCGTTTCACTCAGCTTCAAGAATCGCTCCGGCGAACTGCTCAGGATCGAGACTTCCGGGAGTTCGAGATAGCTCGCAAACGGTGCGGGATTGACGTCGCGCAATCGCAGGTAGATCTCCCACGGCCGCGCTGGACAGGCACGCTCGGTCCGGCGGGTGAGGCACACCTGATAGACCTCGCCTGCTTCGATCTCCTCTTTTGCTGTCGTGACGGCCTTCGCATAGCTCCATTCATCGAAGAACGCGAAAGGCTGTCTCGTGTCGACTGCGTCGAGCTCGCCCGGCGCGGGTTCGATTCGATCGCGCTTGGAGCGCTCGATGATCCCGCTACAAGCAAGCTCGGCATTCTGCCTGGCGGAATCGAGATCGGATCCAAAGCCCAACCCACACGCGTACAGCGACCCGTCCAGCGCGTCGTGCACGATCAACGAATCGACGAAGAGCCAGTACAGATCCGGCAGACACAGGTCGTCGAGGCCGCGGAACTCACATCGATCGAATTGCGCCGCCAGCTCGTACCCCAGATAGCCCACCGCGCCACCGATAAAGGGGATGTCGAAATCGACCTGGGCGGGTGCATTCGGAAGCTGCGAACCCGCGATTTCGAGTGGATCCCCGCTGACCCAGCGGCTTCCGACCTCCAACCCGGGGTGGACTGCACGTAGACACTGCAACTCGGTAACCGCCCCGCTAGCGCGTGCGACGAGATAGGGATCTGCACCGATGAACGAGAACCGCCCGCGACTGTGCGAAGTGAGCGCACTGTCGAGCCACCAGAAATGCGACTTCGCCCTGAGTGCCGAAGCGAGCTGTACCACGGAGCGGTCTGTCGACAGCACCCGAATGGCGCTGGCCGTTTGTTCGCAATCCCTGTCTATGGTTGTCACCGGAGCTGCCGCCATCGTTCTTGCTGTAGTTGGTGTCGTAGTTGGTGCTGTGGCTGCCGGACACTCCACAACGCACAAGGCTACCCCAGCGCTCTGGTGTCGCACCGCGGCTTCGCCGGTCCAGATTTGCGCCATCGGCGCTTCGAGTCGAGCAGCCAGGACCGGAGCTACAAGCTACGCTGCGCGCCCATGAAGCGAAACTTGATCTATCACGCGGGCTGTCCCGACGGATTCGGTGCCGCCTGGTCGGCCCGTCTGGCCTGGGGGGCGGACGGACGCTACATCCCGCGCAGCCACGACGACGACTTCGATCCCGAACGCTTCGAAGACGAACTCGTCGTCATCGCGGACATTTCGCTTCGAAACGAGCAGCTGCGCGCACTCGGTGAAGTAGCGGGGCACGTGTGCCTGTTGGATCACCACCTGACTGCCCGCGACCATTTCGCCTCGGATCCGAGTGTGGAGAACACATTGAGCGCTCAAGGGCATCGTGTGCACTTCGACCTGGACCACTCGGGTGCGATCCTCGCTTGGAACTATTTTCATCCTGCTCAGAATCCGCCCGATCTACTGCGTTATGTCGAAGACCAGGATCTGTGGAATTGGGCGCTCCCCGATTCACGGGAAATCAACGCTGCAATCGGCTCCTACTCGCGGAACTTCGAGTGCTGGGACGAACTGGCCGAGCGACCCATCGCCAGCCTTGCCGACGAGGGGCGACCGATCGTTCGTGCCAACGAAAAAGAAGTCGAACGAAGTGTGAAGCTCGCACATCCCGTGGCAATCGGAACCGAGCGCATCGAAGCCGTCAATGGCGGGCAGCCGCGTGCTGCGATCGGCCACGAACTCGCGAAGCGCGCCGCCTACGGGAAGCCTTGGGGAATCGTCTACCGTCTGTTCGGGAGTCGAGTCGATTGCACGATCTACTCTCTCGGTGAACTCGACGCATCAGAGGTCGCGACACGCTTCGGTGGAGGCGGGCATCGCAACGCGGCCGGCTTCAGCGTCACGCTTCGCCAATGGATGGACGACTTCGTATGACTCGGGGCGCGGCCGCCCGAAACCCGGAAATCGACTAGCCGGATCGCGTCCATTGCGCGGGAGTGAGAGTCCGCATCGACAGCGCGTGGATTTCGCTCCCCATCGCGTCGTCCAATGCCTCGTAGACCAGCCGCTGGCGTTGGACCGGACTCCTGCCCTCGAACCGGGTCGAAACCACGATCGCCCGAAAATGGCCGCCACCATCACGCGCGCCCGCATGGCCGGCGTGGAGATGACTCTCATCAATGACGTCGACGTGAATCGCAGTCAGGCGCTTGCGAAGTTCATTCTCGATGCGTAGGCGGCGCTCTTCGGACACGCTGTCAGCCCTCGTTCCGGAAACAGATGGACCGAGAGGCCCCGCGTCCATGGTGGTATCG
>JAJDAM010000160.1 GCA_029261905.1 Deltaproteobacteria bacterium | reverse complement strand
GCGAGACCGGCTCGAAGCCGATTCTCGCGATGCGATCGACCACGGCATCTTCGGCGTGCCCGCGCTGCTGGTGGGCGACGAGATGTTCTGGGGCAACGACCGCTTCGAACTCGTCCGCTACGCCATCCAGAAGGCGATGTAGCCGCGCGAAACCGTCTGCTCTCAGCGGCCTCCGGCCGTGCGCACGTCGGGCGCGCCCAGGCGGGCGGCGTCGGCAGTGCGATCATCGGTCTGGGTCTGCGATTCTCGTTCTGCCCGAACCCGCGCGTCGTAGTGGTCGATCTCGCGCTGCGCGGCCGCATCGTCCCAGCCGAGTTCTTCGCGCACCAACTCGCAGATCGCACGGGCTGCGCGCAGGCCGCGGTCGGGGGTTTCAATCGAGATCCGTGTGCGGCGGGTGAGCACGTCGTCCAGATGGAGAGCGCCTTCGTGGGTCGCCGCGTACAAGGCCTCGACCCGCAAGTAACCCGGGGCGCCATCGAGCGGCTCGCCCAGCTCGGGGCGTTGGGCGATTTGTTCGAGCAGCTCGACGACCAACACGCCATAGCGACCCAACAGGCCCGTCACGCGATCTGCGCTGAGCCCCGCCTCGCGGGCCAGTGAGTCGGCTCGCTCGACGAGCGCCGCGTAGCCTTCTGCGCCCAGTATCGGCAGCTGGTCGGTACGCGACTCGGACACGGGCTGCGCCAACCGACCGGCCGCCACGTCGACCGCGTCCTTCGCCATCAATCGATAGGTGGTGTACTTGCCGCCGGCGACGCTGATCAAACCCGAGTCCGCGGTCGAAACGGCGTGCTCGCGCGATAGCTTGCTGGTCGCATCGTCTTCGCCATACAACAACGGCCGCAATCCGGCGTAGACGCCCACGATATCATCGTGTCTCAACGGCTCGCGCAACACGGTATTGACGTGATCGAGCAGGTAATCGATATCCGAGCGACTCGCTGCCGGATGGTCGAGATCGAGCACCCAACCCGTATCGGTCGTACCGATGATCCAGTGCGCGCCCCACGGGATCACGAACAGCACGCTGGTCGCCGTTCGCAGGATCAAGCCTCCGTCGGCCTGAATCCGATCCCGATCGACCAGCAAGTGGATCCCCTTCGAAGCGCGCACGCGCAGGTGTCCACCGCCGGCCATTCCATGGACGCCCTCGGTCCAGACACCAGTTGCATTGATGACCTGGCTGGCACTGATCTCGAAGGTCTCCCCGGTCTCGAGACAGCGGGCTCGCACTCCCGACACCTGACCGCTCTCCAGTTCGAAGCCGACGGCGCGAACGCTGGTGGCCACGACCGCGCCATGCTGCGCAGCGCTTCGAGCCAACATCATCGTGTGTCGAGCGTCGTCGACCTGCGCGTCGAAATACTGGATCGCGCCGATCAACGCGTCGTCGCGCAGCGACGGAAACTCTGCCAGCGCGGTCGCTCGGGTCAGGTGACGGTGGCGCGGAAGCACACGCTTGCCACCGATCGCATCGTACAACCACACCCCCGCGCCGACGTAGATCCGCTCCCAGAAGCGATGCGACAGCGGAAACAAAAAATGCACGGGCCGTACCAGGTGCGGGCACAGACGGGTCAACAGAAGCGCCTGTTCGGAGCGCGCCTCGCGTACCAGGCCGAAATGCAATTGTTCGAGGTAGCGAAGGCCGCCGTGGATCAGCTTGCTCGAGCGGCTGGAAGTTCCCGCCGACCAGTCGCGCTTCTCGATCAATGCCACACGCAACCCGCGCGACGCCGCGTCGAACGCGGCCCCGCAACCGGTCACGCCGCCACCGACGATCGCTATGTCGAAGTGCTGGTCTGCGAGCGCGCGTATCGCGGTTCGGCGCTGATCGGGGTCGAGTCTCGAGGTATCCATCGGTCGGGAAGCTGGATCGAACCGCCGCCCTCCGCCAGCCCCAACCGACCCGGTCTGCGACGTCGAAGCCGAAATTCCCAGCGATGGTGTCCCAGGTGTCGTCGAAGTCTGCTTCAGCAAGTGACCGCCTCCCCTAACCACCCACAGGCTCGATCCGCTTGATTCCGCTCCGGTTGATCACGATGCGGAAGCGCTTGCTCACAGACTGGCCGTTCAGCTTCGTACAGATCACCAGATTGAGATGGTAGACCTGCTTCCCCTTGATGCGGTGAAGGTCCTCACTGTCGATGATGAACAGGCTCTTGGTAGGGCTGTCCAAGCGGCGAAGGAACTGCCGGACGTTGATGCGCACGATGTCGTTGAGGGCGACGATGCGGTATTCGGGAAGAAGGCTTGCGATCTGTCCCGAACGCAGACGTACACGCTTGCGGTATAGGATCGTACGCTCCCCGGCGAATTCGTTCTCCACCTCGGTAATGTGGCTGTGATTGCGTACGGCGAGAACGTCCTGAGGCACCTTCGAATGCCGCAGGAAGGAAAAGCTCTCGCGATACGACCCAACGACCCGCCCCTCCGAGCTGTAGATCCGGGTCTTTTGATCGTAGAGCCAACGCCCCAGGCGGCGGAAGATCACGTGTCGCGCCAAATCCTTGATACGATCCTTGAAGACGTAACTGACCACGAGAACGACGAAGAACGGGGCCGTCAGGACCCCGTACCGAGATTGCGAATAGAAAGCCGCTGCGGTGGCGAAGATCATCGCCACGCCCGCCGAGACACCAAAGACGACCTGGCGCAGCACAGGTCCTTCCTGGCGCGTTCGGGTCCTGAGGTAGTTGATGCTGCGCATGAACTTCTTCAGGACACCGCGCCGGTAGATCAGCGTCTCATTGTCCGATGCCGGGTCCGGCATCGAGGGGTAGGCCCGCTCCTTGCGGTAGGCCAGCTCCGCCGTCACTGCTCGGAGTACGCGCTGTCTCAGCTCCAGCTCGAGCCCCTCTCCGTCGCGGGGCACGGCGGACAGGGCCGCAGAGAGGTGATCTTCCGCGAGGAGGCTCAGGTACTCGTCCCCGTAGGTGTAGTGGCGAAGGAGCTCTTCTCCGATGTGAGGAGTCTGTACGAGAGGGCGCAGCGCGCGATAGCCCACTGTCACAGCCTCGAAATCGTCGACGAAGGAGGAAACGAGACGGTGACGATCGGCCAGGTTGTCGCTCGACTCGACGAATAGCACCAGGTCCCGAGCCGCGCTCTTGACGATGCACATGGTGACCCGAACGGCACGCGTAAACACTTCCTGCTCGGGATCGTCCTGTTGCAGGAGCTTTTCCAGCATCCCGATCGGCGAGTCGTCTCCCGCAGCGACCCGGCTGAACATCATCGACGGTGTCTTCAACCGGATATAGGCCTGAATATCGGAAAAGAACTGCTCCTTGGAGTAGCTCATCTCGTTCACGCCCATGTTGTCTGGAACGAACAGGTAGCTATCGACCTCGTACTTCTGGCTCCTCGCGTCCGAGTCGAGCGGGTAGTTCAGCTTGACCTCGAACTGATAGCGGTCGTGGATCGTGATGGTCTCTTCGATCATTGCGCGCCCTTCACCGGCTTCATACTCGACAGCATAAGAATCATGGGCTCTTGGCGCCTGCGAGCGAAAATGCAACCTCCAGAAGACAGGTTGAGGGGAGAACTCGTCATCGCCGCGCCGAACTGTATCGGTTGTAAGGCGACCGACGTGCTGGGGCCGAGGTGGGCGCCTCGCGAGGGTGGCAGTGGGCCGGCGTACTGATCGATGTGGACGCCGCTACGGGATGCGCCGACGAGGGTTGGGGACGGCGTGAAGCCCTGGCATCTGGAAGTTTGCACAGATCGGTTGTGGCGTGATACTCGACTGCATGGGTCCGGGTCCCGCACCGTCGATTTGCACGAGTCGCGCAGAGTTGCGAAATGCGCGCCGATCCGAGTTCGGCTTCGAGGCATTCTGGCTCGCGTGTCGCGCGGCCGTCTCGATCGGGTTGATGGTCACCGTCGGGCTCGGTTGCGCCGAGCGCGAAGCCGAGCCGAAGCGATCGGAGCCCAAGACGGCCCGATGGCAGCGGCTCGAGCGGCTCCAGGCATTGCGCGACCGCGTACGACATCCGGCCGATGGCGGTGGCCGCGCCTGGCTCGAGCGCACAGCGGACCAGCTTCCGTACGCGATCAGTGCCACGCCAGACCGCTTCGAGATCGTGTTCGAAGCGGGGCCGCTCGGGATCGCGCGCGGTGGCTCGATCCTGTTCCAACTGCCGCAGATCGGTGGCTGGAGCATTCCGCAAGCCGACCGGCCCCAGGCGCGGGGCTACACGCGGGTCGAATCGACCGCTGACGGGTTCGAATTCGAAACCGGCGATGGCGGCCCGGCAGGCGGACAGAAATCGCTCGCGATCCGGGTCACCGGCCGGCCGCTGCGTAGCGAGCAGCGGGTTCGCATCCGTTACGGCGCGGGTCCCGGACTCGCTCTCCCAGATCGCTACGCCGAAAGCGATGCGCGCTTCTGGATCGGAGTCGATGGAGACGGTGACGGCGCATATGGCTACCTCGAGGACTCACCGGCGATCGAAGTCCGCGCGGGTCCGGCAACCCAATTGTTGGCCAGCGTGTCATCGGTGGCTGCTGTGGGCGCGCTGGTACGCGGGACATTGTCGCTGATCGACTCGCATCGGAACGCGGCCTCGGGCTCGACCGAAAAAATCACGTTGCGCAGCGTGCCCGAAGGATTGCGGCTCCCGTCGGGGCTCTCGCTCGATGACGGCTCGACACAGTTCGAGGTCGAGACGACAGC
Source organism: Deltaproteobacteria bacterium (assembly GCA_029261905.1). Classification (GTDB taxonomy): domain Bacteria; phylum Myxococcota_A; class UBA9160; order UBA9160; family SMWR01; genus JAJDAM01. The sequence goes on along the minus strand of JAJDAM010000160.1, from coordinate 3,736 downwards.
ACCCGGCGTGTTTCGGATTCATGCTTCGGCGGGGAGCCTTCGCGCCGTCAGCAACCCACTCGTGGTCGCTGCAGCCGGCGCGGACGCGACGCCGATCTTCTGGGGCGATCTCCACGGTCATTCGGCGTTTTCCGACGGAACGGGTACGCCCGAAGCGTACTTCCGTTATGCGCGTGACACCGCGGGCCTCGACGTCGTCGCGTTGACCGACCACGACCATCTCGGTGTGCAGCGTCTCGACGAGTCGCCGGGCCGCTGGCAAACGATCCGCGCACACACGCAATCATTCCACCAGCCGCATCGATTCGTCACGCTGTTGGGATTCGAATGGACGAACTGGGTATACGGCCACCGACACGTGTTGTACTTCGACGACCGCGGCGACGTGTTCAGCGCGATGAATCCGTCGTTCGAAACTCCCCAGCTGTTGTGGGGCGCGCTGCGGAGTTCGGGTGCCTCGGCGTTGACCTTCGCCCACCACTCGGCGGGCGGACCAATCGCGACCGACTGGAGCATTCCACCGGATCCCCAATTCGAACCGGTCACCGAAGTCGTTTCGATTCACGGCAGCAGCGAGTCACCGGATGCGCCCACCGTGATCAAGAACTCCGTCGCCGGAAACTTCGTGCGCGACGCGCTCGATCGAGGCTACCGGTTGGGATTCGTCGGCAGCGGCGACACCCACGACGGTCATCCCGGCGTCACACAAGTCGGCTATGCGTCTGGCGGACTGGCCGCGATCGCCGCAACACGGCTCACTCGCGACGGAGTGCTCGAAGCACTGCGGGCACGGCGCGTCTATGCGACCAGTGGCCAGCGCATCGTGCTTCGCGCACAGCTCAACGGGCGCCCGATGGGTTCCAGCTTCGATCTCGGTGCGGCCAAACGCGAAACGGGCCGCTTGAGGGTGAGCGCGTTCGGGACCGCCCCGATCGTGCGCATCGATCTGGTGGGATCGTCCGGAGTGATCGAGTCCATTGCCGGCAGCGACGGCGAAGAGCTGCAATTCCAGCGCCCGGGGATCGAGATGCGCGCCGGCGACTACCTGTACGTTCGGGTCGTCCAGGACGACGGCGCGACAGCCTGGTCGAGCCCGTTCTTCTTCGAAGCGCGCTAGTGGCCTCTCTCAGCTGCCCGAAGCGATTCGGAGGCGATTTGCCCGCAACCCCCTCTCGAGAGCTGGCGCGGTTCCCGGACCACTCCTAGGCTCCTCCCTCACGAGAATTGCGCCAGGTGCCGCGAAAAGGAGATCGCAAGTGAGCAGTCCCACTTCCACGCCGCTCGAAGATATCAGCGTCGATAAAGACAACCTCTACCTCGAGGAGGTCTTCACGGATCTGAAAATCGCAACGATTCGACGGCTGACACCGGTCAAACCAGATGGGAGTCCCGATCCGGCTCGCCCCACACTGTTTCAGGGCCAGACCCAGCTGATGTCGCAGATGGGTCCGATCCCGGTGAACTGCCCGATCGAGGCCGCCGACATGACCGCCGCGATGGAAAAATTTCCGGAAGCGATCGGCGAGGCCGTCGAACGGATGATCGACGAGGCGCGAGAGATGCAACGCCAGGAAGCCTCGCGAATCATCGTTCCGGGCCAGCCGCCGCCGGGTTCCAAGATCAAGCTCTGAGGGTGAGCCATCCGGTTCGGCGCCGATCCCCAGCAAGACGGAGGGCCGCGTGCCTCGCGATATCGACATCGGGCTGACTCACATCGCGCTGCCCGTGACGGATCTCGATGTCAGCATCGAGTTCTATGCCGCGTACGCCAACATGCTGGTCGTGCATCGGCGACCGCAGGTGGTGTGGCTGAGTGATTCGACTCGCCCGTTCGCGATCGTGCTGATCCAGAGTGAGGATGTCCCGTTTCCCGTCGTGCCGTTCGCGCACCTGGGGGTCGCTTGTGCGAGCCGCGACGAGATCGACGAACTGGCGGATCGCGCGCGAAACGAGAGTTGTCTGATCGCGGGCCCGTTGGACTACGGGCCCCCGGTCGGCTACTGGGCGTTCATCCGCGACCCCGACGGCCACACGCTGGAGGTGTCGTTCGGACAGGAAGTGGGGCTGACGATCGAAGCGTCCGGCTGACGGACGGCGGCTGCCGCGTCGCGCACTACCCGATCAGACGCGTTTGCGCAGATTCGCTTGTAGAACTCTCATGCGCAGGCGAAGCGACTTCGGAGTGACTTCGAGCAGCTCGTCATCGTCCATCCACTCGAGTGCCCACTCGATCGTGACCTGGTTGGGCGTCGTCAGCACCGTGGCCTCGTCCTTTCCCGCGGCGCGTACGTTCGTCAGCTTCTTGGGTCTCACGGCGTTGACGTTCAGATCGCTCGGTCGACGCGTCTCGCCAATGATCTGCCCTTCGTACACCGGCACACCGGATCCCACGAACAGATTGGCTCGCTCCTGGATGTGGAACAGGCTGTAGGGCGTGGTCTTGCCAGCAGAGGTCGAGATCACTGCGCCGACCCCGCGGTGCGCGAGGTCTCCCGCCCAGGGCTCGTAGCCGCTGACGGTCCGGTACATCACCCCTTCGCCGCGCGTGTCGGATAGAAATTCGCTGCGGTAGCCGAACAATCCACGGCTGGGAACGGTGAACAGAAACCGGATCCGGGACGTGCGGTGCTCCATGGAGATCATTCGGCCCTTGCGACTGCCGAGCTTCTCCATCACCACACCGGCGTACGGCTCGGGAACTTCGATGACGACTTCCTCGACCGGCTCACAGGTCTTGCCGTCAATTTCCCTCTGGATGATCTCGGGCCGTGAGACGCTGAATTCGTAGGATTCCCGGCGCAATGTTTCGATCAGTACGGCGATCAGCAATTCGCCCCGTCCCGAAACCACGAAGATGTCGGGCGAATCCGATGGCTCCAGCCGGATCGACACATTGGTGAGCGACTCGCGCTTCAAGCGGTCGCCGAGCTGACGGCTGGTGACGTATTTGCCGTCCTGCCCGGAGAAAGGCGAATTATTGACGGAAAAGCGCACCCGCACGGTAGGCGGATCGATTTCGATACGCGGCAGCGGCTCGGGCGCCTCGGGCGCGCACACGGTGTCGCCGATCTCGATCGAGTCGATTCCGGCAATGACCGCGATGTCACCGGCATCGGCGAATTCTTTCTCTACGCGATCGAGTCCTTCGGCCCCAAACAACTTGGTCAGCCGGAAGGGCTGCGGGGCGCCTTCGGCAGGCACGCGAACGTAGGTCATGCCGCGCACCAGACGACCGCGATTGACGCGTCCGATCACGAGTCGACCGACGTACTCGTCGTAGCCGAGTGTCACCGCCTGGAACTGCAGCGGGGCCTCGGGTTCGACCTGCGGTGGCGGAGCGTATTCGAGGATCATCTCGAGCATCGGGCGGAGATCGGTGCTCGGTATATCGATGTTGCGCGTCGCGAAACCGGCCTTGGCAGACGCGAAGATCACCGGGAAATCCAGCTGCTCGTCGTGGGCTCCCAGCTCGACCAGCAGATCGAAGACTTCGTCGACCACTTCCTCGGAACGCTGCTCGGTCCGGTCGATCTTGTTGACGACCAGGATCGGCTTCAATCCGTGGCTCAAGGCCTTGCCCAGCACGAAGCGCGTCTGGGGCATGACGCCTTCGACCGCGTCGACCAGCAACAGCACGCTATCGACCATCCCGAGCACTCGCTCGACCTCGCCGCCGAAGTCGGCGTGGCCGGGTGTATCGACGAGATGGATCCGGACGCCCTCGAACAACACCGAG
>JAJDAM010000159.1 GCA_029261905.1 Deltaproteobacteria bacterium | reverse complement strand
CGACATCCACAACGCGTTCGACAGCATCACCTACAGCAAGGGCGCGGCCGTGCTCGCAATGTTCGAGCACTGGCTGGGCGAAAGCCGCTTTCGTAGCGGCGTCTCGATGTATCTCGATCGCCATCGCTTCGGCAATGCAACGCAGGCGGATCTCCTCGCGGCGCTCACCGAAGTGGCCGGCCGCGATGTTACGGCACCGTTTCTCAGCTTCTTGACCCAGCCGGGCGTGCCATTCGTGGAGATCGAATCCGAATGCCGTGACGGAAGGATCGAACTCGCGGTCGAACAATCCCGCTACCTGCCGATCGGATCCGACGGCGAGCGGAATTCGACCTGGCAGATCCCGCTGTGTGTTCGACATGGATTGGGCAAGAGCTGGTCCGAGACCTGCCACTTGATCACCCGGCAAGAGCAAGACGTCAAATTGGAAGCCTCGTGCGGCAACTGGGTCATGCCCAACTCGGGTGCCACCGGCTACTACCGCTGGGCGCTGGCCTCCGATGATGGAACTCGATTGCTGGACGCGGGTTGGCCCAACTTGTCGCCGCCCGAGCGCTTGTCCGTTGCGATGAATCTGGAGGCGTCCTTTCGCGCCGGGGTCCTGACCGTCTCCGAGGTCTACTCGGACTTGTCGGCGCTGGCGACCGATCCCAATCGCCTCGTCGCCGAGACCCCGATGGGCTTGCTGAGCCTCGCCCGCGAGTATCTGGTCGAACCGCAAGAACGGCGTTGGGTCGAGGAAGTGGCTCGAGGACTCTACCGCGGGCTCTATCGCGAGCTGGGGTGGGACGTGGCACATGACGAAAGTGGCGAAATCAAACTGATGCGACGTTCTGTCATCCACTTCCTGGCATTTACCGGGCACGACCCCGAGGTTCGCGCAGAAGCGTTGCGTCGTGGCCGGATCCATCTGGGGCTGCGGACCGCCGAGCCGAGCGACATGCCACTCGATGCCGAGCTGATCGACACGGTGCTGGCCGTCGCCGTGCAGGACGGTGAACCCAGGGTGTTCGACGAGATATTCGCCCGACTCGAAGGAGAACGCGACGCACTCGAACGCTCGCGCATCTTGCGCGCACTCGGCGCCGCGCGAAATCCGGATCTCGTCGCACGCGCTCGGGCTCTGTCAATCGACCCGGAGCTTCGCGTCAACGAAGTGTTGTCAACGCTATGGCCACAATCGAACAGCGTCGAGACTCGCCTCGCAAATTGGCGCTGGGTCGAGCAACACTTCGACGCGTTGGTCGAGCGAAGCGGCCCCGGCGGTGCGCGAAAGCTGCCCTGGCTGGCGTCCGGCCTGTGCAGCGAACAGGCGGCAGTGGAACTGGAAGCGTTTCTCGCGCCACGAATCGAATCGATCGAGGGGGGCCCGCGAAACCTGGCCGGTTCATTGGAGACGATTCGCCTGTGTGCGGCACTGAGGGATCACCACACCGATGCCGCGCGGAAGTACTTCGGCCACGTTGCGGCGCCCACCCATGAGCAGCTCAGGCAAGCCACCGCAGCACTCGAGCTAGCTCCGGCGCCAGAGCCGAAACCCCAGCCATCCCGAGAGGCTTCCGAATAGCAGGATCGGCCCCCAACCCCCCATCGGTGGCGGAATGGCACCTCCGTATCCGAGCGAACGGGCAACGCCCGTCAGTAGGAAGTATCCGACGCCTACCACCACGCTGAAGAACAGCGTCTGCGCCGGTCCGGCAAAGGGCGGTCCGGTGACTGCAAAGAACAGCACGACCGCGGGCAGCACGATGCAAGCCAACGGTTCCGCGAGTTTCACATGGAAATCGACGCGAAGCGGTCGGGTATCGATGCCGTCGGCCTCCGTCTCGTCGATCAGCTCTCCGATCTCAGCGAAGCCCATGTGCATCGTGTCTACTTCTGCTGGCAACGCTTCGCCAAGGTCGACGTAGCTGGGTGGCGGGGTACTGAGAACGCGATCTTCCGAGATCTCGATTCGGTTGGCACCGCTCAGTTGCCACCAGCCGTTGCCCACGTGGCGAGCGGAGTCGGCATCCGTCCGATTGATCGGCAGACGGTTGGGCCCGAGTTCGTAGACAGACAGCTTCTCCGCCGTACCCGCTTTCGGGTCGAATCGCTCGGCCTCCAACACGCGATTGCCCTGCCGATACCACACCGAAGCCTTTCTGCGCTCGTCGAGTCGCTGGTACGACGAAGTCTTGATTTCGGTTCGCTTCAGTTCATCGGCAAGCGCATTGGTCCTCGGGACCACGACGTTGTTCAACAGCGCGTCGGCCGGAACCACCAACGCCGCAATGAACAGCACCGGCAACAGCGCGCGCGGTGCCGGAATCCCACAAGCACGCATGCCGATCAATTCGCCGTCGGCTGCGAGCATGCTCACCGTCAGCGCCGTGGCCACGAGCAGCGACATCGGCACGATTCGCGACCCGAGCAGTACGCTTCGCGCCGTATAAAAGCGTAGGACTTCGAGGCCGGTCGCCTGGTAGCGACTGAACCATGTGAGCCGCTCCATGATGTCGATCAACAGATAACCGACGAGCAGGATCGCAAACGACATCAATGCCATCTTCACGAAACGGGCCGCTACGTAGCGCTGCAGCGGGAAGCGACTCGGTCCGCGTTGGCGGCCGACCCTGTGGGTCTTGGGATCCGCGGCATTCATTTGAGGGCGATCGAATGCGTGCCCGACGACGCCGGCACGCCGGGCGCGCACGATCAAGATTGCGGCAAGCAACCCGAGGATTCCGTTGGGAAGCCAGGCCGCCGCAACGGCTCCGATCGTTCCGGCCTGTGCCAACCCCTGGCTGAACTGCGCCAGGCCGTAGTAGGCGATCGTGCAGAACATCCCCATGACCCCACCGCCCGAGCGCGAAAAATTCATCCGCACCAAGAACAATGGGACCGCGAGAACTCCGAAGACCAACGTCGCGAACGGCATCGCGAAGCGCCGATGCAACTCCAACTCTGCGATCGACAGCAGGTCACCTTCACGACCGACGAAATCTTGCGCGCGACTTGCGAGTTCGGTGAGGGGAAGCCCTTGCAGTCGCTCTTTCGCGTCGCGCAGCAGGGAATCACTTTCCGGCAATCGACTCGTGAGGCGCTCGAAGCTGAACGACTGTGGCCCCCGCTCGCGCGATAGCACCACCATGCCCTGTTCCAGTGCGATCTCGATTGCGCCGTCGCCAGTCGTCAGAATCGCGCCCTTCTGCGCGAAAATCGTCTGCCCGATATCGGGCATCCACATCAAGATGCCTTCCATCTGGTCGCCGCGTGCATTCACATCGCGCGCCTCCAGCCGCCACTCGCCGAACTGGCTCACGGTCCCCCGTTGCAGTTGAGCCCAGGGCTTTTCGCGCGAAATCTGCTCGTAGACGGAGTCCAACAGGCGGTGGGTCCATGGAGACACCGAAACCGACAGCCCCAGTGCCACGACGGTCATCACAGACGCGAACGCCACGAACGGCCAGACCAGCCGAGCTGCCGAAACACCCAGGCTCTCGAGGGCGAGAATTTCGCGGTCCGAGCCCATGCGCCCGATGGCCACGAGACTGCCCAGCAGCACCGAAAATGGAAACATCAATGCGACGATCGGTGCGGCCTTGTACAGAGCGATCAGCGCGACCAGGTGCCCCGAGAGCCCGCGGTTGACGACGAGATCCGAAAATCCGAGCAGATCCTTGGTCAAAACAACTGCTGTGAGGCCGAGCAGCGCAAAGATCGACGGCCACAACGCCTCGGCGACGACGTATCGATAGAACGTCAGCCCAGGCCGTCGGTGCAGAGGCGCGCCCGGACCGTTGCCGTTCATGCCGACCACTTCACCGTGTTTCTCGCCGAGAGCGCCCGTATCAGCCACGAGCCACCGCGCCCGCGATCCGGAACTCCGGCTTTTGCCCCTGGTTGCGCTGGACTACAGTCCCGACTCCCCCCATCCACGAAATCCTAGGTCGCCGATGCGATCAGAGGCAAACGGCCGGAATTAGCGGCCTCTGGGAAGGATATGAGAGCGATCGTCCTCAGCGCGGGACAGGGCAAGCGATTGTTGCCGCTGACCGCGACGGAACCCAAGTGCTTGTTGCCCGTCGATGGAAATTCGACGGTATTGGATCTCCAGCTCGAAGCGATGGCTCGCTGCGGGATCGAAATGGCAACCGTGGTGGTCGGATTCGGCGCCGAGAGCGTCGACCGCTTTCTGGCTGGGCGTCGATTCGGCGATATGCGGGTGGAAACCCTGTACAACCCGTTCTTCTCGATCTCCGACAATCTCGCCACCTGCTGGATGGCGCGCGAAGCGATGGCCGGCGACTTCGTCCTGCTCAACGGGGACACGCTATTCGAAGACGCGCTGCTGCAACGGGTCATTGCCTCGCCACCGGCACCCATCGCCGTCACCATCGATCGCAAGGACGAATACGATGCCGACGACATGAAAGTGAAGCTCGACCCCGAAGGTCGCCTCGGAGCGATCGGCAAGACACTCCCGCTATCCACCGTCGACGGTGAAGCGATCGGAATGATCCTGTTTCGCAACAGCGGCCCCAAGGCGTATCGGGAGGCACTGGAGCGGGCGATTCGCCAGCCCGAGTCGATGCGCAATTGGTACCTCGCTGTCGTGAATGAAATGGCTCAAAAGATGCCGGTCGAGACGGTCTGTATCGAAGGCTGCTGGTGGGCGGAAATCGACTGCCAAGAAGACCTCGATGCGGTACGCGGGCACTTTCTTTAGGGAACGCTTTAGGGAACGCTTCCGGGAACGACCGAGAGAGAGCGAGCCGACTCGTAGACCGTCTGGTCGCCCGTGGTATGCCCCTCAGGTATAGCCCTCAGGAATAGCCTCGATGGGATGGCCCGATCAGATGACGCGAGTCATCCCGTCAGTCCTGCGACCTGATGGTCCCGTGGATCGCGCAGACCTCGTCGAGCAGTCGGTCCAGATCCTCGACCCGAATCTGGCATGCACCGTCGCAAGGCGCATTTTCAGGATCCGGGTGAACCTCGACGAACAGTGCATCGATGCCGACCGCCGCTGCCGCTCGTGCGAGCGGTCTGATGAATCGGCGGTCCCCGCTGCTGGAATCGTTCCCTGCCCCCGGCTGTTGAACCGAGTGAGTCACATCGAAGCAAACGGGCGCAAACTCGCGCAGCGTAACCAACCCGCGCATATCGACAATCAAGTCGTTGTAGCCGAACGCCGAACCTCGCTCGGTCACCATGATGCCAACGTCACCGAAGCTCCTCGCCTTCTGGACGGCGAGTCTCAGGTCCCGCGGCGCAATGAACTGGCCCCGCTTGATGTTGATCGGCAGCCCGGTGGCCGCACAGGCCGCGATGAGATCGGTCTGGCGACACAGAAAGGCAGGGATCTGAAGTAGATCTGCGACTTCCGAAATGATCTTTGCCTGTCCTGCCTCGTGAACGTCCGTGGTGATCGGCAGACCGGTTTCGGCCTTGACGTCGGCGAGGATTCGCATGCCCTCATCGATTCCGGGGCCGCGATACGAATGCCTGCTCGACCGGTTTGCCTTGTCGAACGATGCCTTGAAAATGACGGACAAGCCGTGTCGGTCGGCGACCCCGGCCACGCCCAACGCGCATTCGAGCGCAGCGTCCCGGCTCTCGATCACATTCAGTCCCGAGATCAGGACAAGGGGTGCCCCAGAGCCAATCTGAATATCACCGACGTTCATGTTTTGGTCCCCCCACCCATCGACCGGTTGATAGCGAGATCAAATCATCATGACTACCCCCAGAGGCCCCGCGGGGGCTCCCGGAGAAGGGGCGGCCCGGTGCAGGGAGATCTGTCGCTCAGGTGCGCACACTCCTAGACTCCGAGCTTCCGATGACACAGAACCGATCCAGCTCACCCGTTCGTGTGCCGCCCGGCGCACGGATCAGCGTCGACGTGTTTGCGCTCGATGCCGAATCCGACCCGTTGGGTATGCCCAGCGTGCGAATCTTCGTCGCCAGCCAAAACGGACACGAGCGCGCAGAGCGGGTCCTCGCGTGGTCGATCCGTGAACATCGCTCCAGGAACCGCCGCTATGCGATCCATTTCATGCGACGCAATGACGAATCTGGCGGACCGGTCGAGGACGCTGCCGCTTGGGTTCCGAAACTCTGTGGCGGCGAGGGGCGAGCGCTCTTCTGCACCGTCGATCAGGTGTACCTCTCCGATCCGGCGCAGCTTTTCGATCTCGACATGGGCATTCACGCGCTGCTCCGCCCCATCGCCGGGGACGACTTGCTCTTGATGGATTGCGAGAAGCTGGTCGAACTGGCTGGGGGGAATGCGAGCGACCGCTCGACGAGCGGTGCGCGCGACGGCTTGCGCATGCCCGGAGACCGACGCGGTCCGATTCCAGTGGATTGGGACGTCGTCGGGGAGCACTACGCTTCCGGGCGATCCCGCAGGGTCCGATACGCAGCGCCTCACACCCAGCCCTGGAGGCCCTTTCCCGAACGCTATGTCTACCAGAGCCACCCGAATGCGGACCTCTGGCAGGATCTCGAGCGCGACGCCAACCGCGCGGGCTTCGAAATGTTCTCTCGATCGTCTCCGAGTCGCCGTTTCGCGACGCGCTTTCGACCCGAGCGGCCCGGACGACGATCCACTTCGAACGGTGCGTCGCTCCCGAACGGAGGGCTGCACGTTTTGCTCGATGCAGTCGGGTCGGAACTGGTCACACACGAAGTATGTATTCGCGAGTCACTCGCCAGGCTTCGGAACCGTCGGATGGCTGTCTACACCCTGGACGCCGCGGAGGCGTGGGACGCCTACCTCGCCGAGCCTGTGCCCAACCAACCACAGCTTCCCGCGCGTTGGGGCGCAGAGGACGTGCGGATCCTGGGCCTGAACGATCCTTCCGCGGGTTCGATCGAGCGCGCGGGTGCAGTCCTGTGCGCCAATACATTGGATTCGGTACCCAGCGAAGATCTTCCCTGGGTACTCGCCGAAGTGTTCGAGAATGCGGACTCACTGGTCCACCTGGGAATCCGACCGGACGCTCGCTCGGCAAAACTTCGCGCGCGCAGCAGCGATCGGGTCCGGCGTACGCTCGGGTGGTGGATCGCGCAGATCGAAGTCGCCGCCAAGCGGTGGCCCAACGTGCACTGGCAGGCCGTATTCGCCGCAGGAGACTCGACACAAGTGCGCCACGGCGGTCGCCACATCGGCGAAGGTTCACCGACGGTGTGGGTGCTGACCGATGATCGGCCCGGCAACACTTCCCAATCCGCCGGTCTCGCCAACGCGCTGGGTTGGCCCTACACGATCAAATCCCTGCGTTTCTCGCAGTTGGCTCGGCTACACAATCGAATGCTCGGTGCGTCCCGCCTCGGGATCAACGGCCGACGATCCTCGCCGCTCGGTCCACCTTGGCCGGATCTGGTGATTGCAGCGGGTCGGCGATCCGCACCGGTCGCGCAATGGATACGCAAGCGGAACTTCGGCCAGACGCGCCTGGTCCACCTCGGTCGCAAGGGAGGCGACGCGGCCGACCACTTCGACCTGGTCGTGACGCCTTCGTATGGTCGGCTCGATCCCCACCCGAGACGACTCGTCACGAGTGCGCCCCTCAACAACGTCGATCCGGAGCGTATCCGAGGAGCCATCGACCGGTTCTCTCATCGCCTCAGTGACACGAAGCGACCGCGCATTGCCGTACTCGTCGGTGGCTGGTCGGGGCAATATCAGCTCGATGCACCCGCAGCGCGTGTCCTGGGCGAGAAGGTCGTCGCTCTCGCCCGTGAAGTCGGTGGATCGATTCTCGCGACCACGAGTCGGCGCGCGGGCAAGCGTGGCAGCGATGCGTTTTGCGCTGCACTGCCACCGGACGCGAAGATTCACCGCTGGTCTGCCTCCGATGGCCATGAGAATCCCTACCTCGCCTTTCTCGGGTTGGCCGATGCTTTCGTGATTACCGGCGACAGCGAATCGATGCTCAGCGAGGCGGCATCGCTGGGTCGACCGATCTATATCTACCCGCTGCCCGAGCG
>JAJDAM010000158.1 GCA_029261905.1 Deltaproteobacteria bacterium | reverse complement strand
AACGTGGCGCGCAACGCGTGGCTGTCGACCGGAGACGGCTGGCATACCGGCGGCACTACGGTCGATACACAGTGCGGTTCCGGACAGCAGGCCAACCACATCGTTTCGGCCTTCGTGCGCGCCGGCAGCATCGATTGCGGGATCGCGTGCGGGATCGAACTGATGAGTCACGTCGGCCTCGGCGCGAACGTGATCAACGGCCCCGGCTTCTTTCAGGCCGCCGACTGGCCGTGGGATTCGACGCCGGACCAGTTCACGTCGGCCGAGCGAATCGCGAAGAACCGCGGAATCACCCGCGACGACGTCGACGCCTTCGGCCTCGCTTCGCAGCAGAAGGCTGCGGCAGCGCGCGCCGAGGGGCGCTTCAAGCGCGAGATCCTGCCGATCGATGCGCCGATTCTCGGCGACGATGGCCAGCCCACCGGAGAGACCCGGCTCGTCGACTCGGACCAGGGAATCCGCGAATCGTCTCTCGAGGCACTCGGAAACCTGAAGGCGGTCACCGAGGGCGGCATCCACACCGCGGGAAACTCGTCGCAGATCTCGGACGGGGCAGCGGCCGTGTTGTGGATGACGGCGGAAAAGGCGAAGGAGTTGGGCCTCAAGCCCCGTGCCCGGATCATCCAGGACGTCGTGGTCGGCACCGACCCCTACTACCTGCTCGACGGACCGGTCGACGCGACGAAAGAGATCCTCAAGAAGACCGGCATGAGCCTCAACGACATCGACCTGGTCGAAATCAACGAGGCGTTTGCCGCCGTCGTGTTGTCCTGGGCGAGCGTCTATGAGCCCGATATGGACAAGGTCAACGTCAATGGCGGCGCCATCGCGCTGGGCCACCCGGTCGGAGCGACCGGCTCGCGTCTGATCATTACCGCGCTGCACGAACTCGAGCGCCGCGACCTGAACACCGCGTTCATCACGATGTGCTGCGGTGCGTCGGTCGGTACGGGGACCATCATCGAGCGGCTGTAGTTCAGTGGCTTAGTTCAGTGGCTTAGTTCCGATCAAGTTCGAATAGGGTCCGGGTTGGGTCCAGACCCAGCCCGGTAGCGGGAATCGCGTGCTCTTCAACTCGCTCGAATACGCTCTGTTCTTCTGGGCGTTCTTCGCGCTCTATTCGTTACTGTCGGGCCGTTGGCAAGCGCGCAAGTGGCTGTTGTTGTTTGCCAGCTACCTGTTCTACATGGGCTGGAATCCGCCCTTCGTCGCGCTGTTGATCGGGTCCACCGTTCTCGACTATGTGGCGGGCCACCAGATCTCCCGCACGGATCGGGCATCTGTGCGCCGCGGCTGGCTCGCCGCGAGCGTCGTGGGCAATCTCGGCGTGCTCGGGTTTTTCAAGTACGCGGATTTCCTGTTGAGCAATGTCTGGGTCCTGACCACGCCCGACATCGCGTACCCGGCGTTCGTCGAGAACATCGTGCTTCCCGTCGGGATTTCGTTCTACACGTTCCAGTCGTTGAGCTACACGATCGACGTCTATCGCCGACAATGCCCGCCCTCCCGTTCCCTGCTGGAGTTCGCGGTCTACGTCTCGTTCTTTCCCCAGCTTCTCGCCGGTCCCATCCTGCGCGCTCGGGATTTCCTTCCGCAGCTCGCGACGCCGCGCCGGGCGACCGCCGAAGATGGGCTTGCCGGGATGGACCAGATCATCCGAGGTTTCGCCAAGAAGGTCATCATCGCCGACGGGCTCGCCGCGTACGTCGACGTGATCTACGCGACCCCGGGCAGCTTCGGCGCGGTGAACCACGGGGTCGCGATCTACGCCTACGCGTTCCAGATCTATTGTGACTTCAGCGGCTACTCGGACATCGCCATCGGAACCGCACGGCTGCTCGGATTCCGCCTTCCCGAGAACTTCAACCTGCCCTACCTCGCGAGAAATCCCGTCGAATTCTGGGCGCGTTGGCACATCAGCCTGTCGACGTGGCTGCGTGACTACCTGTACATCTCGCTGGGAGGATCGCGTCGCTCCCCCGTGCGCACCTACGCGAACGTCGCCGTGACGATGCTTCTCGGGGGATTGTGGCACGGCGCCGCGTGGAACTTCGTACTGTGGGGCGCATTTCACGCCGGCTGGACATCTCTCCACCGCGCGTTCGTCCGCGGCCGCGGCGGGTCCATTCTCCCCGGCGTATTGCTGCGTCTGGCGGCGTTCCATGCCGTGTGCGTATCGTGGATCCTGTTCCGCGCCGAATCATTGGAAGACATCGGCGTCACGTTCGCCGCGTTCTTCGACTTCGACACACCGACCTACCGCATCTCTCCGTGGGTGCTCTCGTTGTTGCTCGTGGCAATCGCATCCCACCTGCTAGGCGCGTCGAGCAGACTCGCTGGGCGCTGGAGCGCTGCGCCGATTGCCGTCAAATCCATCTACTACGCGCTCGTCGTGATCGCAGTGTTCTTGCTGTCGACCGCGACTGAGCGGTTCATCTACTATCAATTCTGATGACTCCGATGACGGCGCGCCGAAAGCTCTCGATCAGCTGTGGCATCGCCTTCGGCGTTCCGGCATTGATCACCGCGATCCTGGCGATCGGCTGGGGTGAGCAGATCGCGCTCTTCGGCTACAAGTCCCATCGGCTGATCGGCGAGCTGAATGCCTTCGAGGCGCACCTCGCCTCGCCCGAACACCAGGCCGCGATCACCGACCAGTTCACCGTGGCCGTGTTCGGCGACTCGACGCACTTCTACAAGCTGCCCGAGGACCGCCGGATGATTCCCTCGCTGAACCGCGAACTGGCGGCGCGTGGACGCGACGACATCGTGGCATACGGGATGGCGTTCACCGCGCTGACGGCCTGGGACTATTACCTGTTGCTCAATCGCGTTGCGCCTGAACAACCCGACCTGCTGGTCCTGCCGGTACATCTGGGCGCC
>JAJDAM010000157.1 GCA_029261905.1 Deltaproteobacteria bacterium | reverse complement strand
CCAGAAATCTGACTTTTACCTGCATGTTGTTTCCCGGGGTTGGCTCATCGATTCATCAGCTGTTCGCTTGGGCATGAAAGCCAAAGTCGAAAGTCGGATTCCGTCTAATGACACATCGGAAGTCTGCGGCTGATGGCGAGTAAGACGTTTGAGCTCGGTTTCGACAAGGTAGAGCATAGAACGAACAAGCTCGAAATCTGTTTCCGTAGTGTGCCGAAACCCGGCCGCTCGAGATCCGAAGTGAGCTGGCGACTCGCATCACAGCCAGGTGCGACGCCTAGCCCGCTTTCCTCGGAATGTGCGAGGGGCCGGCTTCTAGAGGGCGTCGAAACCGCCGATGAGAGAGGTCAGACCGACTGTTCGAGCTACACTCGAGTCATGACCGCTCATCGCGCTTCCACCGCGGACCGCGCCTACTTCCAGAGAATCGCACGGCAGAACCCGTCTCTGTCACAGGATGCACCGCCCACCTCGCTCGCCGAGATGTTCGACCGACTCGAGCAAATCGTGCACACGCTCGGTGCGCTGGCCGAATCGGGCATAGCCGGATCGGGCGACGGCGACCTCGCGTCTCATCTCGCGTTCTTGGAACGAAGCAAGGAGATCCGGCACCGTGCAGCGGAGCACACTAAGATCGCTCGGTGACCTACTCGACGGGCTCGGCATCCGCTGGGTTCTGATCGGGGCACTGGCCGCAAACCGCTACCGAACTTCGCCACGCCTCACGCAAGATGTAGACCTATTGCTCTCCGACGCGGGAGCCAGCCTCGAGACCCTCGAGGCATCACTCCGGTCGGCAGGCTGGGACGTCCAGCGGGCGAGCCCCGAGGCCGAACTCATCCGCTTGCGCCATGCCGAGCAGGGCATTGCGGACCTGATGTTTGCCGGCACGGATTACCAGCACGAGGCGATCCGCCGAGCGCGCGAGGAGTTGTTCGATGACGGAGCGAGTGCGCGAGTCTTGACACCCGAGGACGTCATCGTCCACAAGCTGATTGCAGGCCGCAGCCAAGACATCGCCGACATCGAGGCCATCCTCGCAGCGAAGCAAACGCTCGACGAAGGCTACATCGAGCAGTGGGCGGCCTACTGGGATGTCCTCGCGTCTTGGCGTTCGTTGCACTGATACGCCCAGGGCCGGGCAGAACTCCAAACGCCGCGATGGTCTGCGTTGCCCTACCGCATTGGGTCTGCGGTTGCTGTTCAGCAGCATGACCAGGAGGGTCGACGAAGTGCGGCGGGCTAGACGGCCTCGCGGCAGTGGGCGCCTGTGGCCACCTGAACTCGTTCGGTGTAGTCGGCGACCGGTGGGAACTCGCGGGCGATGTCTGTCACCCAGGAGGCCGGTTGGTGGTCGATCGCGCCGGCCAGCAGTGCGGCGATGCCGAAGTCGAAGACGGTGAGCTTCTCGCCGAGCAGGAATGGGCCGTCGCCGACTTTGCGGGCGATCGCGTCGAGGTCGCGGCGGCAGAAGCCCTTTTGTTCTTCGAGGGTGTGTCGGCCGAGACCTTGCAGGTAATAGGTCTTGCGGACCTCGCGGCGCGCGAGAACCGGAGCGATGTGGCGCACCGGGAACGGCATCGATGCGAAGAAACCCGAGACGATGTGTGGCCACCACGCGTCGTCGAGCCAGCGGGACGCGACCATCATCCAATAGAGATGTTCTTCCGCGAGCCGCGTGAACGCGATTCCATCGGCGTGCTCTTCATCGCTCAGGTGCCCGTACAGACCGCCGTTGGTCTTGGCGTCGAGGTGTTGGAGGATCAGCTCCGAATCCGCGATCACTGTGCCGTCGTCATCGATGTACGGGAGCTTGTGTTTGGGACCGGTGCGCGGGTCTCCGGTGGGGATCAGCTCGAACTCCTGTTTCAGATGCAGCAGCGCCATTTCGCACTTCAAACCGAACGGGCCCGTGTTGCGCAACCCGAAAGCCGGCGGAATCACGTAGAGCTTGATCATTCAGAAACCTCGATGGTGAACTTCGCCCAATCGCTGACTCCGAGACGCTAGCAGCAGAGCTTTCGCGTTGCGGCCGCGGATCGCGTTCTCAGATCGTTTCGGGCTCTCCGTCCGGAACGTTCTGAAACTCCCGATGGATCTCCGCTACTCCAGGCCAGACGAGAACGCACCAGGCCACCAGCGCCAGCGTCACCCAAACCGTCGGAAGAAACACGAACGCTGCGACCCAAGCCCCAATGAACCCGACGACTCGCGGGATCACTCCGCGCGGATTCGCCGATTGGCTGTCGTCCGCCCGCCCAAGCGGAAACGGCTTCGGACGCACGAACCACCCATGCGCTAGCAACAACAGCACGAACAACGGCCACGGCGGGGCCTTCGTGTCGAGCGCCGGAGAGTCATCGAGCCCGGGTTCCTCGCGGGTACCCGTCAGCCGGGACTGTGCCTCCGCCCACACGTGCTCCGGTGTCGGCCGCTCGACGGCGCCACCCACATTTTTCCGTGTCGGTCGACAGCGCCAGCGATAGAGCACGCGGCCTCCGGTCGTGAGCGCGAGAACGCCGGGCTGGAAGTAGCCCTTCGGGTGCGAGGCCCAGGATCGAGCCTTCTCGAGCAGCGCCCCATCCTGAACGAATAGATCCAGCCGAGTGCTTCGTCGGCATCGACGAGCCCGGTGAGCTCGAACTGCGCGCCGCGTTGCTGGTTGATCTACGCGAGCGCCGCCTCCGCGGCGGGTTTCAACTGCGGCGGTATCTGCTCGACGACGTTCGACATGCGACCTCCGGAATCGACTCGCTCCATTCTAACTCGATCTGGACGGTCCGATTAGTCCTGATTCGCAATACTTCGGAAGCGGAGGCGGCCAGGGATGGCCTCCGCGGAAGTAAAGCACAGCGCTACTGGCAAAACGCTCACACTCCTTTCTTTCATCACAATAATGCGTCATTCCGTTTTCGTTTCCAGGAAAGCGAGCCATGGAGCGGAGGCCATCCCTGGCCGCCTTCGCGTCGTTGACCGACTCGCGAATTTAGAATCAGGGTCAGGAGGGCGATTCCTCGGTCCACCGCAAATTCGAGAGCGCGGCGCACCGTCTGGATCACGGCTCAATCATCGATCTTGCGGAATGCCGATCCAACCATTGCCATCGCGAAGACGACACCGAGCGCGGTCACGACGGCAGCGCCGGTTGGCAAATCCCACAGCGCGCTCGCCGCAATGCCGGCCCCGCAGCTGATCGCACCGGTCGCGCCGCCGGCAAGCAGCCGGTTCGACAGGCTCGCGAACCAGATCGCCGCGCACGATGCCGGAACGATCAACAGGCCAAACACGACGAGCACACCCGAAAGCTGAACGGAACTCGTCACGACGACGCCGAAGCTCGCATAGAAGAGAAAGTTCAACAGATTCTGGCGTCGAGTCGATGTGGTTTGGGAGCGGCTCTGAATCGAAAGTTCGAGGAACTGGGCTCGCAGTCCAAAATGGAGCAGCCCAACCGCCCCGAACAACAGCGCCATCGCGCCGATCTCGCCCCACTCTGCGAACAGAAGCCTTCCGGCCAACATGCTCTCGACGTCGTCCCGATCGAGTGCGCTCTTCGAAACCAACAAGATGACGAGTGCAGCACTCACGCCGTACACGATCCCGATCAATGCCTCCTGCGGCAGGCGGGTCCGGGCGGGGCGTGCGAGCGCAAAGATGGCGGCCCCCGCGAGCGTGAATGCGAACGAGTAGAGATACGTCGCGAACGAATCCGTGTGGGCGGACATCAGGTGGCCGACGGCAGCGCCGAGCGCGGCGAGCTGCGCGAGCGCCAGGTCGACGAAGATCACCTCCCGCAGCAACACGTGAAGCCCGAAGTACGAAAGGATGCAGGCCAACAACAGGCACGCAACGAGAGCAGGCGCCAGCAGCTCGATCATCTCGCGCCCTCGCTGGACGCTGAATTCGTCCCGGCCCCAGTGAGATCCCGGTGCGCGGCGAGCAGCGTCTCGGTGTTGTATCGAAACAGATCCTGGTAGGTGTTCACGTCGGGCAGCGCGTCGACCTCTTGCGCGAGTCGAGCGGTCCGGCCATTTGCCAGTTCTGCCAACCGCTGCGCGGTCCGCAGATTGCTGAAGGTTTCGACGATCACGAGACCGACGCCGTTTGATTTCATCTCCTGGGCAAGCCGGGCGATGTGGCGCGGCCCGGGCGCGATGCCCGGCTTCGGTTCGACCTCGCCGAGCTTCGCGAGATCGAAGCGTTTCAGGAAATACGGCCAGGTCCGGTGATAGGTCACGACGCGCGAGCCAGCCAGCGGCGCCATCGCGCGAACGAGCTCCTCGGTCAGCTCGTGCAGATTGCGCTCCAGCTCTGCTGCGCGTTCGTCGAAGTGGGCCGCGCGCTCGGGATCGACCCGCGCGAGCGCCTTCGCGATCGTGCGCCCGA
>JAJDAM010000156.1 GCA_029261905.1 Deltaproteobacteria bacterium | reverse complement strand
TCATCTTGTTCACGGCCTCCTGGAGCTTGCTCTCGCTGTCGATCAAGAACTGGCCGGAGGTGACGACCTGGTCGCCCTCGTCGAGCCCGTCGGTTACCTCGATCCAACCTTCGCCCGAGTCGATTCCGAGGACCACTTCGCGCGGAGAGAAGCGTCCTTCGCCGAGGGCCGCCACAACGAGCGACCGGCGACCGGAGCGGATCACGGCTTCTTCCGGCACCACGAGCACGTCTTTGCGAGTCTCTGATTCGATCGTCACGTTTGCGAACATGTCGGGCTTGAGGATCATGTCCGGATTGTCGAGTTCGACGCGCACACGAGCAGTCCGCGTTTTCGGGTCGAGGAAGGGGTACACGTAGGTCACCGTCCCCTCGAAAATGCGGTCGGGCAGGTAGCTCAAGTCGACGATCGCCTTCTGACCCGTCTGTACCCACGGTAGTTCGTACTCGTAGACGTCTGCATACACCCAAACGCGCGATAGGTCGGCAATCGTGAAGAGGTTGTTGTTCGCCGCGACCTCCATCCCTTTGCGGACCATGAGGTGCGTGACCACACCTTCCGTCGGCGCGTACAGCGTCAAGTTCTTTCTCACCGCCCCCGTTTCGAGTAGGCGGTCGATGTCGCGCTTCGGAATGTCCCAGAGTTCGAGTCGGCGACGTGTGGCGAGAAACAAATCCTCGCCGCCGCGCGAGACGTCCTCGAAATTGCTCTCGCGAGTCGAGTCCCGATAGCGTGCCGCGAGGAGCAGTTCCTCTTGGGTCGAGACGAGCTCCGGAGAGTAGATCTCGAGGAGAGGCTGGCCCCGGACCACGAGTTCGCCTTCGTATTCGACCATCAAGCGCTCGATCCATCCCTGGACCTTCGTGTGGACGTGGTCGACGCGGCGTTCGTCGTAGGCGACGCGACCGACGGTTCGGAGCGCGCGCGACAGGTCTCGACGGACGACTGGCTCCATGCGCACGCCCATGTTCTGAACCAGTGTGGGATTGATCCGGACCCCACTGGCCCCGGCCGCGGCACCCTCGCCCGGGCAGACAGGCACCAAATCCATGCCCATCGGGCTCTTGCCGGGCTCGTCCCGGACATAAGTCGGGTCCATGGGCGCCTTCCAGTACTGGGCTTTGGCACCTCCGGGGCATGGCCCGCCCTCCTGGCTGTTCTGGCTGCTCTGGTCAGAGCTTGCGGGTCCACTCGGTACACTGCCGGTACCTACCCACCATCCGCCTGCCGCGGCTGCGACAATCAGTGCAACCACCAAGACCCAGTGTCCGCTTCTCATCGCAGTGACACCCCCGCGCTGGCTTCCACCGACGCAAAAGCGGCGCGCCGGTCTGCGATCGCGCGCTCGAGCCGCAGTTCCGCGTTGAGCAGCCTCACTTGACTGTCGATCAGGCTCAGGAAGTCCACTTTGTCCACCTCATAGCCTGATCGGCTCGAATCCAGAGATTGGCGCGCCTGCGGAAGAAGGCCGTCTTCGAGCAGTTCGATTTCCCGATCGGCGCGCTCGAGAACCGCGTAGTTGGCTTGGACGGCGTCGCGCAACATTGCGCGAAAGCGTCGGTACTCTGCCTGGGTCCTTCGCACGAGGGCATCGCGCTCTGCGACGATCGACCGCCACTTCTTGCGATCGATCGGCAAGCGCACCGTGATGCTTGCACCGACGTAGTCAGCTCCGTTGACGGGATCACCCATGACCTTCTCCCGGATGCGGTAGCCGAGACCCAGATCGAAATCGGGGTACCCCTCGAGCTGCGCGACCCGCTTGCGATGCTCAGCCTCCTCGATGCGCTCCTCCATAGCGCGCAAGCGAGGACTCGTTTTCTCGAGCTGCTCCAGGAGCACACTGATATCGGGCAGCGCGGCCGTCTCGCGTAGAGGTGTCGTACGCGGATAGGGCGCCGCGACGGACAGGTCGAGAAGGTTGCCGAGCCGGGCCTCCGCGGAGCGAATCGAGGCATCTCGCCTGAGCTGCTCATCGAGCAGTTCCGTGAGTGTGACCTGGGCGCGAATCACGTCTTGCTGGAGGCCTTGGCCGACTTTGTATTTCGCCTCGGCAATCTTTGCCAGCTGACGCAGGAGTTCGATATTCGCCAACGTCACGTCGAGCGCACGTTGCGCGAAGCCCAGCTCGACCCAGGCCCGCTCGACTGCCGCGTCGACGCGGCGGGACTCGTCGCCCAAATCCTGCTGCGACGCACCCGCTGCGAAGCTTGCAGCCTCGCGCCGATTTCCGAGCAGACCCGGGAACGGAAAGTGCTGATTCAGGCCGAGCTGCTGACCCGATATCGGGGTCGAGTCGAGGTCGAAATCACTCGTCGGCAGACTGCTCAGTTCGTAGCGGAAACGCGGATCGGGAAGTGCACCGGCTGGATAAACGCGCGCCTCGGCCGCTTCGGCAGTCATACGCGCAACGTCGAGATCCGGGTTCGTATCTCTTGCCCGCTCGAGGCACCAGTCCAACGGTAGCGGGGCGGGCAGTGTCTCGAGCGTCGAACTCGCGGCGGCGAGCGCTGCAGGGACCACGGCGAAAAGGACCCCAACCAGTGTGAGCCGGATATCCCGCCGGTAGCCGATGCGGTGTCTCGTCATCTCGCCGCCCCCCCGGTGCTCTTCGAGACCCACACGAAATTCCTCAGTTCGCCTGGTCGATACCGGGAGATACGAGGCGGCAGGCCGTTCTTCCACCAGAACCTCGAACCGAGGGGGTGCACGACCCAATCGAAGCGCCGGGTAGTGGCGGAACTCTGGTGATGGCCAAGCAACGCTAGCGAACTCTTCCTATTGCGGGCATGCCGGTAGCCGGGAGTACGGTTCATCTCCGCATTCGTGACAAAAATGCGGTCACTCAATGAGATCTTTCCCGTATTACCGAAGACTTAGAGGCTATGACCGGTACCGAACCAGCACTGTTGGTTGGCCGAACACGATGACGCGCGGACGGACGAAGAAGAAAAGGGGCCGATCGAAACGCTCCAATCGAAAGAAGCAACCGGTGAATCGGCTGCAGGCCCGAGCGCGCTGGAAATATTACGCGGGCGCCGGCGGTACAGTTGCGATCATCGGCCTGCTCGTGGCCCTTGGTTCAGGATCGAACGACTCGTTTTCCCGAGGACGCAATGCGGAGGGCAAACCGAGCCTCCGATTGGGCCAGGCGCTGTACGGACAGCATTGCGCGTCCTGTCACGGAGCGAATCTCGAGGGGCAACCCAACTGGAGGGATGGTTTGCCTGACGGTCGCTACCCGGCACCGCCCCACGACCAGACGGGTCACACCTGGCACCACGATGACGACTTCTTGTTCCGCACGACGAAACAGGGTGGACAGGCGACGGCGCCAGCAGGCTTCTTGAGTGGGATGCCGGCTTTCGAGGCGACACTCGCCGACGACGAGATCTGGTCGATCCTCGCCTTCATCAAGAGTCGTTGGCCCGCTGACATCGCCGCGGCGCAAGCCTCGAAGAACGCCAGGCGCCGATGAGTCGGCGGACTGCCAACGGCTTCGGACCGCTGGTCAGGAGCCACCTGACTGGCCACCGAGGTCACCTCGGTATCGGTCCGGTTCTGCATTGAATCGTTCTTTGCAACCCGCCGTGCAGAATACATACTTCAGCCCGTCGAACTCCGTCGAATGCACCGCGGTCCATTCATCGACCCGCATGCCGCAGACCGGATCCTTGACCCAGGCGTGCACTTCGGCCTTCCGATCGCGAAGCGAGCCGTCTTCGAGCCACAGGACACGGTCTGAGATTTCCTCTACGCGCTGATCATGGGTCACCAGAACGACCGCGCAGCCGGAATCGCGCGCGATCTCCCAGAGGATCATCATCACCTCCTGGCCCGCCTGCGAATCCAGATTTCCGGTCGGCTCATCGGCCAGAATCAGCGGCGGTTCATTGATCAAAGCTCGGGCGATTGCGACCCGCTGTTTTTCACCACCCGACAACGTATTGGGATGCGCCTGGCGGCGTTCCGAAAGTCCCAATCGCTCGATCAGTTCATCCGCTCGCGCGCGGGCGCCGGGGATCCCGCCCGGCGCGAGCTGCGCGGGAAAGAGAATATTTTCTTCTGCCGTCAACGCTTCCAGCAAGTTGAAGGCCTGGAAGATGA
>JAJDAM010000155.1 GCA_029261905.1 Deltaproteobacteria bacterium | reverse complement strand
CGACCTGCCGATCCTGCCCGAGATCACTCGCGACCGTTCGGATCCCTTCCTGCAACAGCTCGACCGATCCCGCCAGAAATGGGTCATCCTGACGGATCAGGGAGACCGGCCGCAGCTCGCAGTCAACGCCGCCGGGCTACTGCGAGCGGCACTCATCGGCGACGCGGCCTTCGATCCCTATGAGTTCTGCCACCGCCCCATTGTAGTCGACCATCCCGATACGCATCTCGGCACCGTCATACGCCGGCTCGAGGTCAATGCGAAATGCGCAGAAGACGACGTGATCGACCACGACGTCATCCTGCTGTGGGGAAGCGGGCAGCGGCGCATCCTGACCGGCTCGGACCTCTTGGGTCGCCTGCTACGTGGGATCGTCCATGTGTCGCCCCCTGCACCGAGCGACGGAACAAAGAACGCAGAGTCGACGATCGAGTGACGCACGGACGACGCTGAGACCGGCCGCCGTCGTTCTCGACAATCAGGCGGGCCGAAGCTGATAGATCGCGCGGTGAGTCACGGCCAGAACCGGTGTGTTCGGTTCGATGAACGCGGCGACTTCGAGGTCGACGAACTCGTGGCCGCCGCGTTGGAATAGATCCGTTATGCGGGCTTCGGCGACGAGCCGGCTACCGGCGGGAATCAAGCCCAGGTTGCGAACGTCGCTTTGCACGTGAATCCACGGTCCAAGCTTCACGTTTCGAGACAGCGCCCAGTTGGCGAGCCCCAGCGTGTAGCCCGGGTTCGCGTAGCCCTCCCGGTCTGGCCGGACGAGATCGGGCATGTCGGCGAGGTCCCGGGTGTATCGATCGTAATCCGTCCTGCCTGGCCATTCGAAGCGCACCGCCCCCATACCGGATTCGCGAAGACCCTCGAGAACCGATCTCGACGCCTGCGGGATACCTTCGATGGGGCCGACAATGGAATCACCTCGACGTGTCGGCGGCGCGTCGGTCGACTTCGAACCTCCTACACTACCGTGCGCGCAGTGCACGCCATCCGCATCGAAGACGTCCCCCGTGTACGCGTCGGGGCCGTCGGATGTGATCTTCACGTCGAACTTCATGCCGTCGTAGAGCGGCTTGCGCAGCACCACGCTCGCAGTCCCGAACCCGAGCCAGTCTGTTCCCCAGGCCTCGATCGCCGGGTGAACCAGATACGCGTACACCGTCACGCCCGGTACCAGTCCGCCCCTGAAGCCGTACTGCTTTGCGACATCATCGGAGTGAATCCGGTTGTCGGATTCGGTCGCCTGGTTGTAGGCGACGCCCTGCCAGCTCTTCGGTTCGGTCATGATCGTGAACGTAGCCGAAGCTTGACCCCGTACGCATGCGGCCTACACTACCGAGCCAGATTCATCGAGGAGCTTCGGCAGTGATAGATAACGCTCGCTAGATCAGGTTTCCCTGAACAGCGCTGCCCCAGGTGGCGCCGTTTCCATCCGAGCGCACGGCGCGACGAACGCTCGATCGCCGGCACGACGGATGGGTCTTGGAGCGTATCGCCGTGCCTTCTATCGACCTCGTCGGGGTCAGCTTCGCTCATTCCGACTCCGTACCTCTGATCACCGACCTCGACCTCGAACTCCGCGCCGGTTGGACCGGGCTCGTCGGTCCCAATGGCATCGGAAAGACCACGTTGCTCGGCCTGATCGCCGGACGCATCACGCCCGACGCGGGCAGGATCGGGTCTCACCCGGCGGCGCTCTCTCTGTGCGAGTGCGCGCAGAGCACGCACGATTGGGCCGTTGATATCGAAGCGTTTGCGCATGATACCGAGCGCATTGCGTGTAGATTGCGGGGTCGACTGAAACTCGACGCTGACGAACTCTTGCGCTGGGAGAGCCTCTCGCCTGGAGAGCGAAAGCGCTGGCAGATCGGTGCCGCGATGTCGCGCAGACCAGACGTGTTGTTGCTCGATGAGCCGACGAACCATCTCGATTCGCATGCAAGGGATTTGTTGTTCGACGCGATCGCGGATTTTCGCGGGATCGGCATCGTCGTTTCTCACGACCGGACGCTGCTGAATCGGCTGTGCGATCGTATCGTTCGTTTTTCGCACGGTCGGATATCTCCGTATCGAGGGGGCTACGACGTCGCCCGCGCGACCTGGGAAGACGAACAGCAACAAGCGCACAATTCGCATCAACGGATCCGACGGGAGCAGAAGAAGCTCGAGGCTCGACTCACCGAGCGCCGCTCACAACAAAATCACGCCGTAGCCCGAACACGCACGAGCAAGCGGATGAAGAACCCCCGAGACAGCGCGGCGCGGGGCACGTTCAAGGCGGCGCGCCGCAGGTCGGCCATCAACGCGTTGGGTCGCGAAATCGGAATCGTCAAGCACGGCATCGAAAGGCTGGAGAAACAAGCATCCGGCTACGCGTTCGAAAAGGACTTGGGGCGGTCCCTGTTTGTCGACTTCACGCCCGCGAAACGATCGACGCTGTTCGCACTCGAAGAAGGAACTGTTCTTGCCGGCGATCGCTGGCTGTTCGAATGCCCCAGCCTGCAGATCGGCAGAAGTGACCGAATCCGACTGCACGGCGAGAACGGCACGGGCAAGACCACGTTGATCGATCGCTTGCGGTCGAACAGTACGCTTCCGCGCGACCGCTGCCTGTACCTACCTCAGGAACTCGGCGTCGAGCGACGCAGAGCGATGCTCGACGAAGCGCGGGCACTCGATGCCGAGACGCGCGGACGGCTGATGCATCTGGTGGCCGCGCTTGGCGTGGACCCCGAGGCATTGCTCGAATCGCAGAGCGTATCTCCGGGCGAAGCGCGCAAACTCGCACTCGCGACGGGCCTGGCGCGCCAGGTCTGGGCGTTGATCATCGACGAGCCGACGAACCATCTCGACCTTCCATCGATCGAGCGACTCGAAAACTGCCTGGCCGAGTATCCCGGCGCGTTGCTGTTGGTGAGCCATGACGATGCGTTCGCCAGCCGGCTGACCGAAACGCGATGGGAAATCCGAGATGGACTTCTCACATCGACTCGAGAACCGGACGCCGCGGGCGATTCACGGGGCGGCTAGTTCGCCCGTCGGTCAGCGGCGCTTTCGACTTCTCCAGCCCGCAACGCGAAGCCCCGTCTTGAGAACGCCGCGAAAAACCGGCCGAAACGCTGTGGTCAGCGGGTTCGCCTTCGTTACGCGGCGGCTTTCCAGTTCGTCGAGACCGAGTTCGATACCCAGGTCGCTCGTCATCGCGCTGACGACTCCGTCGAGCGGGATCCCCGTGCCGTCGGCGATCCGGACCATGCGCTCGAAATTTCCGACGACGCCGGCGGCGTCGACCAGGATCTCGGAACCTGCCGCAGCCCGCAGCGCGTCACGCGCGGTAGCGAGCTCGGCGGGGTCGCCCGCAACGGCCGCGTCGGCAAATGCAGTCAGCCTCTCGCCGTGCGTGATGCCGGCATCGCCCGCTTTGGAGCCTTCCGCGATACCACTCAATTCGGCGTCCGCGCCGCTGTACTGGATGCTCGCACGGAGCATCGCCGCATGGGACGAAGTTCAGTAGAAGCACTCGTTGAGTCGAGACACACGACCCGCCACCAACTCGATCTGCGACCGATTGATCGCCCTCGTCTGGCCGAAATTCAGCATCTCGTCCGGATTGAGATATTGTGCCCCGCTGACGACCTGCCACGCCCGCAATTCCGAAGGCACGAGACTCAACGCGCGAATCACGAACGGAGCGGACGGCGCGCGCAAGCCGATTTGTTCGGCGGCTCGCTTCCCGGTCAGCATCGGCACCCACGCTTCGCCCTCGCAGATTCCGACGGGTCGCTGGCGGGTCGGTTCGCCCGGTACTGCAGCCGGCAGGCTCTCCAGTGGAAGTCCGAGCGCGTGGTGAAAGCGATCGATACTGATCACGATCACGGTCACGCCAAGAACCTCGACGTAGGTTTCCGCTGTGAGTCCCTGGTCCAGAAGGGATCGGTACCAACTCTCGGTCAGTCGCGATGCGTCTGTCGTAACGCGGTGAATGGCGTCGACGATCGGCGCGGACAGGATTCCGGCGTGGTCGTGCTCGCCGTCGATCGCGAATGGAGAA
This sequence comes from Deltaproteobacteria bacterium, assembly GCA_029261905.1. GTDB lineage: Bacteria > Myxococcota_A > UBA9160 > UBA9160 > SMWR01 > JAJDAM01. Next base: position 107 of record JAJDAM010000155.1, on the reverse strand, counting down.
AGCGCCGCCTTGCGCTCACGGCACAGCGAGCAATCTCGGGCGCGACGCGTCTCGTCGGCAACCGCCACGCGCTCGGCCCCGGTCAGCCAGGTACCCGGTGCGGCCAC